>JAOZUO010000001.1:0-21804 GCA_029938605.1 Deltaproteobacteria bacterium
TCGACCGAGGTCAAAGCGACGCACACCGTCGCTGCTGGGTGCAAAGGTAGGGACAGCGGCGCGGGGGACGAAAAGAAGGCGGTACACGGCCTCAAATCCGTCAAGGGCGAATTGCAGTTTTGGCCATCTTTTTTCGGGGTGCGTTGTGTCTTGTGGCACTGCACGCAGTGTCGGGACCGACGGTCGGGCGTGCTCGTCTTTTCCCAGTACAAAAATGAAAATCAGTACACCCCGACGTCGGCGGCCACCCATACCGTCAGCGCCACGCACCGAGCTCGCGGTCAACTGCTTGTCGGTCCCGTGGGAGAAGGATGAGTGATCTCGCGCCACAATTCGGCACCGAGAAGCTTCGCGGAGTCCAAATGTTTGATATTCCGTCAGACCACGGATCCAGCGACAGGTCCCTCCGGGGATCGGCACCCTCCCTGGGTTGACAGTCGGGGCGGTGCCTTCGTACTGTCTGGGTCCATTGGACCGCGAGGCACGGATACATGGCAGACACAGGTGACCGATCCCGACGTTCCTTTCTGGGCGCAGTGTTGACTGGCGCGGCCGGCGGGTGGGTGGCGCTCACCGGCCTGGCGGCCTCGTCGTCGTTGCTGACGGGCTGCCCGGTGGCGATGAAGTACGGTGGCCCCAGCCAGACCACGACGCCTCCGCCGCCTCCACCGCCTCCACCGGCCAAACGAGAGGACCCGGCCGAGGCGCCGTCGCGGCAACCGCCGGCCAGGAAATCCCGACCACGGCCCGTCCCCCCGGCTACCACGAAGTACGGCGGTCCGAGCCGGTAGACGGAGATCTATATCGTGACAGACATCCATCAGGACACGTTGGAGCGGTTGGCGGGGTTCATCCGGGAGGTGATCGGCGAGGAGTGGGCCGACGACATAGAGATCGTGACCGAGACGTCCTTTAACAACGACCTGGAGCTCGAATCCATCGAGTTCGTCTCCCTGGCCGAGAAGCTGCAAGAGCACTATGGGAAGCGGGTGGACTTCGTGGGGTGGCTGTCGGGCAAGGACATCAACGAGATCATCCAGTTGACCGTCGGGGACCTGGCGGAGTTCATCGTGACATGCCTATCGTCCGGGTCAACGGCGTAGGGCTACACAGCCAGCAGTTGGGCGAAGCGGGGCCCCTGGTGGCGATGCTGCACGGCCTCGTCATCGGCAACATGGCCACCTGGTACTTCACGGCGGCCCACGCCCTGTCCCAGCGTCACCGCGTGCTGCTGTACGACCTGCGCGGACACGGCAAGAGCGAGCGGGTGGAGACGGGATACGACCTCGGGACCATGGTGGAAGATCTGGAGGGTCTGCTCGCAGCGAGTGGCGCCGGTGCCGGCGAGAACGGCGCCGATGCCGGCGAGGACGGCGAGAAGGTCTCTTTGGTGGGACACAGCTACGGCGGACTGGTGGCGTTGCGCTACGCCATGGCGCACCCCGAACACGTGGCAAGGTTGGCCCTGGTGGACGTTCCCCTTTCCACGGCGTCCATTGTTCTGGGACTGGAGCCAGACCGCGACCCCGACCCCGACCGTGACAACGGCGATGACGACGACGACCTCTTCGCCGGACTGCCCGAGTTTTTGCAGCAATCCCTCACCCGGGGTAGCCGGCGGGCGCGCAACCTCCTGTCTACCCTGGAGCTGCTGCTCCGACGCGCCACCCTCGTGGCGGACCTCAAGGCCGAGCCGGACCCCACGGCCGAAGACCTGGCGCGGATCACCTGTCCGGTGCTGTGCCTCTATGGGGACGAGTCGTGGTTTCTGTCCGACAGCGAGACCTACGAGGCCTGGCTTCCCGACGCCCGGCGGGTGGTGATCCCCGGACACCATCACCTACCCATCGAGTCCGCGGAACGGGTGCGCGCACACCTCGAGGAGTTCCTCCATGGCTGAGATCCAGGCCAACGGGCTGCGGACGCACGTGCAGCGGCTGGGCGACGGATCCCCCACGGTGGTGTTCATCCACGGCATCGTAGTGGACAACCTGTCGAGCCTGTACTTCACCCTGGCGCCGCTGGTTTCCAAGCGTACCCGGGCGGTGCTGTACGACCTGCGCGGCCACGGCAAGACCGAGCGCCCGCCCGAGGGCTACACACTCGACGACCTGCACGCGGATCTCGGCGCGGTGCTCGACGCCGAGTGTCCCGACGAGCCGGCGCTCCTGGTGGGCCACAGCTACGGTGGGCTCATCGCCCTATCCTTCGCCCTACGCTGGCCCGAGCGGGTGGCCGGGCTGGCCCTGGTGGATCCGCCCCTGCCGCTGCCGCATTGGGGCACAGAAATCGCCGCCATCTTCGGCCTCACCGGAGAGGCCCGGGACAAGCGGGTCCGCGAGGCCTACGACACCATGCACGGCCCCCGCATGACCCGGAAACGGCGGCGCCTGGCGGCCAACGCCGAGAACCTCGTGGAGAAGACGACCCTGCTCGATGACATGCGCGCCTCCCGGGAGTTTTCCGAGGCCGACATCAGCGAGCTGCGCTGCCCCACCCTGGCCATCTACGGCGACGCGTCGGAGATCATCCGGTCGGCGCGACAGCTCCAGCGACTCGTGGACCACGCCGAGGTGGAGATCCTGCCCGGCTGCACGCACCTGGTGCTCTTCGAGGCCACCGACAAAGTGCGTGAGCTGGTCCTGGGCTGGCTGGAAAGGCAGGTCTGAGCCGTGGCGCGATTCCTCTTCGTGGTGCCCCCCCTCACCGGTCACGTGAACCCCACCGTCAGCGTGGCCCACGAGCTGGAGGCGCTGGGGCACGAGGTGGCCTGGGTGGGTTACCCGTCCAAGGTGGCCGGCCTCCTGCCCACCGGGGCGCGGCTTCTAGCGCTGGACGACGACGAGTACGCCGCGCTGGAGGCGGGCTTCGCCGAGGAGACGCAGCGCGTGCGGCTCCTCGAGAGCGTGGTGTTTCTCTGGGAGCGGTTCCTGGTGCCCCTGGTCCACGCCATGATCCCCGGCGTGGAGCGAGCCGTGGACGCCTACGAGCCAGACCTGTTGGTGGTGGATCAGCAAGCCCTGGCCGGCGCGGTGGTGGCTCGGCGCCGGGGGCTGCGGTGGGCCACCACGGCCCCGAGCGCCGCCGACGCCCTCGATCGAACCGAGCCCGGCGCCAACGTGATCTGGGACTTCATCGACGGCCAGTATGCCCAGCTCCAGGAGAAGCTGGGTCTGGAGGCCTGGGCGCGGCCGGACAACTCCCCGGACCTGGTGTTGGTCTTCTCCACCCGGACGCTCTTCGGCGACGTGGCCCTGCCGGCTGCCTACCGCTTCGTGGGGCCCGCCATGACCCAGCGCCCCTCGGTGGACTTCCCCTGGGAGGCGCTGCGCGACGGACCCAAGGTGCTGGTGAGCCTGGGCACCGTGAACCCCGAGCGCGGTGCGACGTTCTATGGCCAGCTCATCGAAGGGCTGGGCGACGAGCCCTACCAGGTGGTCCTCGCGGCGCCACCAGCGCTGCTGCCCAACGCCATCCCCACCAACTTCCTGGTGCGCGACTACGTGCCCCAGCTCGACCTGCTGGCACACATGGACGCGGTGGTCTGCCACGCCGGACAAAACACCGTCTCGGAGGCCCTGGCCAACGGGCTGCCCCTGGTGATGACCCCCATCCGGGACGACCAGCCCATCGTGGCCAACCTCGTGGCCCGCGCCGGCGCGGGGATCCGCTTGCGATTCGGCAAGCGGCTGCGTGCCGCGAAGTTGCGCGAGGCCGTTGGCCAGGTGCTCACCGAGCCCGGATATCGCGCCGCGGCCGCCGAGGTGCGGACCTCCTTCGAGGCCGCCGGTGGGGCACGCCGCGCCGCCGAGCTGCTGGTGGAATTGCACCAGTCGAAACCACCTGAACCTCCGCGCAATCCCCCGGGAGGAGGCTGAGCCTTGCCGCGCTTTCTCTTCGTGGTACCGCCCTTCACTGGCCACATCAACCCCACGCTGTCGGTGGGACACCTGCTGGCCGAGCGCGGCCACGAGGTGGCCTGGGTGGGCCACGAGTCCAAGCTGCGTCCGCTGCTGGCCCCCACCGACCACCTCTTCGAGCTCGAGGAGCGGATCTCGGGGACCGCGCTGGCCGAGCTCACCCACAAGTCCAGCACCCTGCGCGGGCTGGCGGCCATGAAGTTCCTCTGGGAGGATGTGCTGGTTCCCCTGGGACGCTCCATGCAGCCCGGCGTGCGCCAGGCCGTGCGGGACTTTTCCCCCGACGTGCTCATCGCCGACCAGCAGGCGCTGGCGGGGGGCCTGGTGGCGCGGCAGATGGGACTCGCCTGGGCGACCTTCACTACCAGCGCTGCGGGCCTCATCGAGATGCCGCTCCCCCTGGTCTGGGACTGGGTACTCGAACAGCTCGCCGACCTCCAACGGGAGGCCGGCCTGGACCCTGTGGTGGAGCGCCCGGACATCTCGGAGCGGCTGATGGTGGTCTTCACCACCACTGCCCTGGCAGGCTCGGGCCACGACCTGCCGGACCACTACCGGTTCGTGGGGCCCTCCATCCAGGATCGGGGGACTGAGACGGAGTTTCCCTGGGACCGGCTACGCGAAGGCAAGCGACTGCTGGTGAGCCTGGGCACGGTGAACGCCGAGCGGGGCGCCTCGTTCTACGCCCAGCTCGCCGAGGGGCTCGCAGACGACCCGGTCCAGGTGATCCTGTCGGCGCCCCGGGAGCTGCTGGGTCCCCTGCCCGACAACTTCCTCGCCCAGGACTACCTGCCCCAGCTCGCCCTGCTGTCTCACGTGGACGCGGTGGTGTGTCACGCCGGTCAGAACACCGTTTCAGAGGCCCTGGCCCACGGACGCCCCCTGGTGGTGACCCCCATCAAGGACGACCAGGGGCTCATCGCCACCCAGGTGGTCAACGCCGGCGCGGGGCTGCGGGTGCGTTGGGGACGGTTGCGAACCGTCGACCTCCAGACGGCCATCCGGCGGGTCCTGGCCGAGCCGTCCTTTGGAGAGGCCGCGGCAGTGGTCCAGCAATCTTTCGTGGTAGCCGGAGGCGCGCCCCGGGCCGCCGACCTGTTAGAGGAGCTACTGTAAGGGTCCATGGGGCCCTTAGGGCCCTTTGGGGGCTACTTCTTCTTGAGCTTGCGATCGATGGTGTGCGTCCTGTGACCTTTTTTGAAGCCGAACCTCTGAGAGTAGACCTTGTACCCCGCCAGGCGCAGCAACACGCGGTACTTCTTGTGACGTAGCAGGTACTGGATCCGGCACGGCGTGATGCAGTCCCGCTTCTTGCCGTTGAGGTAGACGGTGGCGCCGGGGGGCACCGAGTCCAGGGCCACCTGTCCCAAAACAGCGTCCACGAGGGAGATCCTCTTGGTCTTGAGCTTCTTGTCGTGGGAGGTGTCGATGGTCTCCAGGTGGTCGTCGTAGCCCAACATACCGACCCGCAACTCCACGATCTTGTTCAGTGGCAGCTCGATGGGCTTTCCCACCTTGATGGTGGGCACGATCTTGCCGGCCAGCCGCACCTCCGCGTCCTTGAACAGGCCCGATAGATTGATGACCAGGGTAGACGGCTTATCCGCCACCTTGAGCACATAGGGCCCTAGCAGCAACGCCTCTGACGCCTTCACCTCGAACTCGGCCTTGAGGGGCTTGTACCCCGTCGCCTTAAAGGATAGCTCGTACTTCCCCGCCTTGAGGGGATGCAGCAGCAGCGCGCCCTTGGTGCCCGTGGTGCCGACCACCTTATCGCCCAATGTCACCGAGACGGTCGTCTTCGCCTTGACCAGCACGGTAGCTGACGCCGGCACCGGCGGAGGCGGCTTGGGCTTGGGCACCTCACCGGGCCGTCCCACAAGGAACCCCACCCCTCCGAACACCAAGCCCACGACCAGCGCCACGATCACCATCAACACCGGACTGGTCCCACCCCCGGCGCCCTTGGCCTGGAGATCGATCTCCGCGGTGTCCGACCGCGCCGGCTCAGGCCCGGCCTCCGCGGGCCGGCCCTGCACCACGGGTACGCCGAAGGGATCGGTGAGCACCTTGGGAGGTGGCAGATCGCTGGGCAACTGCGGAGCCGGAACCGAGGCAGCCGCCTCGGCCTTCATCCTGGCCAGGGCTACGCCGTCCACAATGCCGGCGTCGCCGAGGATCTGCGTGGAGGCCTCCCCATCGGGGGGCAGGATCATCGTCGCCCCTTCGGGCATCTCCTCCCCCGGCATCAGGATCATGGTCGCCCCCTCGGGCACACCGTCGCCATCCGGGGCCAGGATCATCGTCGCCCCTTCGGGCATCTCCTCCCCCGGGGCCAGGATCATGGTCGCCCCCTCGGGAAGCTCCGTCCCCTCGGCCAGGATCATCGTCGCCCCCTCGGGCGGCGCATCGTCGTCATCATCGCTCCAGTAGATGACCGTGTCCTCGCCGTGGATATTCGCGTCAGGAACCTGGCCGCCCAACAACTGGGTCGCCGCCTGACGACTCCCAGGAGGCGGGGGGGGAGACGCCGCGGCCATGGCCTCCAGCTCGGCGCTCTGCTTCTCCTGCATCAGAGCGGTCTCTTCTTCGTCGTCGAACTCGTCGAACCCCGGAAGCTCCCGGGCCGGAGTGCCGGCGCCGTTGCCGCCGGCGCGATGCTCCTGCGGAGTCTTGAGCTGGAGGAAGGACTCGTGCTCACGGCGCTCCCGCTTGATGTCCTCGATGAAGTGGTTCTTCATCCAGGCCGCCAAACGCTTGGTGGTCATCAACGGCTTCTGCCGAACCATGAAGGCCTGCAGATCCTCCTGTAGCTCGTTTGCCCACTGGTAACGCCCCTCCGGAGTGCGGTCCAGCGCCTTCATGACGATTCGCTCGAGCTCGGGCGGGATGCCGGGGTTGTACCGGGTGGGGGGCGAGACGTCCACATTGCGGACCTTCTCCAGGGTGGAGAAGTCACTCTCGGCCACGAAGAGCCGAATGCCGGCGATCATCTCGTATAGCAGCGTCCCCAGGGCGAAAACATCCGAGCGACGGTCGAGCTTGAGACCACGCACCTGCTCGGGGGACATATAGCCGAACTTGCCCTTAAGCACGCCCGCGGCGGTCTTGGAGGAGCGGTACCGGGCCTTGGCGATACCGAAGTCGATGAGCTTGATCTCGCCGTCGAAGGAGACGAGCACGTTCTGCGGAGAGATGTCCCGGTGGACGATGTGCAGCTCGTTGCCACCACCATCCCGCTTGCGGTGTGCGTAGTCCAGTCCATCACAAAGCTTGGCGATGATAAAACAGGCCACCGCCAGGGGGAAGGTCTCCTGGCGCCGCTGGAAAAAGCTCATGGTCTGGAGCAGATCCTTGCCGGAGATGTACTCCATGGCAATGTAGTGGGCCTTGTCGAAGCGACCCAGCTCGAAGATCTGGCAGATATTGGCGTGATTTAATTGGCCAGCGATCTTGGCCTCATCGATGAACATCTCGATGAAGTCCTCGTCCTCAATCATGTTGGGAAGGATCCGCTTGATGGCCAGGATCTTCTCGAACCCCTCCACGCCAAAGGCCTTGGCCTTAAACACCTCCGCCATGCCGCCAACGCTGACGCGGTCCAACAGGAGGTATTTACCGAATGGGATGGGTTCCCGTAACATGTGGTCCACAGACCCCTTTACTATTCAGGTAACCATATATTATTCTGCTCATCCACCAATGTCAACGCATTCAGTGAGCCACATCGCGAGAAAAAGGGGTAGGTGCAACCCAGAGACCGGGTTGACTGGGGATAAGTGGGGGCTAGAGACCGGGGTCCGAAGACCCCAATATGAGGGTTTAGAACTTCAGGGTAAGAGACAATCCACCACCACCGGGGGCCACCAGAGGCAATAGCGACACAGTCGGGGGCCCGGGCCGCTCGATGACCCGTTGGAGGCGCCGGGTCTGTCGAAAATGGAAATAGAACCCGTCAATCACCCCGTACAGGAGGGTGGACACCAACACCCCCAAAGAGGCGTAGTTGATCCCCATGAGGACCTTGGCTAGCGTGCGCCGGTCGTGCACCACGTTGCCGTCGGCGTCTTTTTGTACGAAGGTCCCGTCGGCCTGTCTCAGGGAGTCAGACCGGAGCAGGTAGTAGCTCGTCAGGTTCGCCACGACCATGGTGAGCTCCAACGACAGCACCACCAGACCCTTTCTCCAGTGGCCATTTTGGAACTGCCCCGCCGCGGGGATCATGTTCAGTATGGCCCAGCGTCGCGCCAACCTACGACGGGCGCGCTCTTTCTTTGCGTCACGCAACCGCCGGGCCTGATCCTGGAGACGACGCAGACGCGGCAGACGGATCCGCTCGAAGGCCGCCACCACCTCGGGCTGAACAATGCGCGGATCCAACCGGGTCTGGGGCGCCTGGTCGATGAGGCTGCGAAACACCTGCGCCGCGGCCATCTTCCGCCCGGTGAGGTAGAGGCAGATGCCGTAGAGCCGCAATCCCTCCAGCCGATCCGCGCGACGCTTGAGCAACCCCTGCTCCACAATGGGACGCAGGAGCTGCACCACGGTCTCGTACCGGCCGTAGGCGTAGTGGTTGTTCGCCTGCACCAGGACTTTGCCCGGAGACAGCCTCGGAGTCGGCGTCGGGGTCGGCGCCGGCGTCGGGGTCGGGGTCGGCGTCGGGGTCGGCGCCGGCGTCGGGGTCGGGGTCGGGGTCGGGGTCGGCGCCGGCGTCGGGGTCGGCGTCGGGGTCGGGGTCGGCGCCGGCGTCGGGGTCGGCGTCGGGGTCGGGGTCGGGGCCGCCGAGGCGCTCCCCCACAGTCCCAGCGTCAACACCGCCACCACCAACAGGCCCACCATGCACCGCGATAAGGGTCCGCGAATGGACAACTCGATCGATGATGGCCGTCGAGGCGCCCGCTGGGCAAGGAGCGAGGAGGGCGCATAGCGGTGCCTATGCAACCGACGAGCAACGCCGTCCAGCGGGATGGATCGGCGGCTAGGGCGACTGAGTTGTCCATTCGCGTACCCTAAGCTCATTCACTCACTCCCGGATCGGGCAGCACCATCTCGAAGATGCCGCCGGCGCCGGTGACCGCCTCGCCCAGCACCGGCTCTCCATATACGCCCGAGGGGATCGCCTGGATGAGCACCCCCGGCACGGGCGTCGACTGCAGGGTCACCTGCCCCGCCAGGAGGAGGCCGGCGGGCAGCACCAGCGCCCCATCCGGTCCATCGCCGGCCACCGTCGTGACGGCCTGGGACGCGAACACATCGCTAATGCGCAACCGCCCGAGCCCGCTACCCGGATCCGGCATCACCAGAATCGAATAGGTAGCGCCCCCCACCACCATCATGTCGAACCGGCCGTCAGCGTCGGTGGTCGTCTCCACGGCGCTGCCGACGCCGAGGGTGGTCATGGCCACCACGCGCACCCCAGCCAGGACCACCGGCAGGTCGCTCCCGTCGACGATCTGCCCCTCGATCATCCAAGGGGGCACCAGGCTCACGTCCTGCGACAGCGTGGCGCCGGCCACCACGAAGGACTCCACCACGGTGGTTCCATACCCCGCGGGGACATCCTCGGGTCCCGGGGACTCTAGGATTATGCGATAGGTCCCCGCCGGAATCAGCAGCGGGTCCAGCCGTCCATCCGCGCCGGTGGTAGCCGTCACCCGGAAGGCGCCGTCCGCGTCCACCGCCGCCACCTCGCTCCCGTCCCGCGTCACCGTCAGGGTGCCCACCTCCGGAAGGTGGGTGGCCTCGAAGGTCACCCGGGCGTTGACCACGGGCTGCTCCGAGCCGACAGGTCCAGCCATGACACGCAAGTCCAGGCTGGTCACCTCCATCGGAGCGTAGGCGAAGCTCAACTCCAGATCCGTCTGGTCGATGACCTCCAGGGTGGAGGTCTGGGGGATCAACACCCGCGGCAACCCCGTGGACTCCGGAGGCGCGAGCTCCATGGCCTGGTCGCCGGGTCGCGCCAGGAGGGTGAAGCGGCCATCAAACCCGTCGGCGGTGCCAATTCCCGACGGCAGCACCCCGGAACGCAGGCCCACCTGGGCGCCGGTCACGGGCAGGGACGACGCGTCGAGCACATACCCCGCGACCCAGGTCCCGGCGTCAAAGTCGAAAGCCGTCGCCTCCTGTAAATTGAAGAGGCTCTGACCCGACAGCAGCACCGGCGCCGGCGTGTCCTCATCGGGGATCACCACTACGTCGTAGGTGGCGTTGGCCAGCATTTGCAGCGAGAAGGCCCCGGAGGTGTCCACGTGCACCTCCCGGTAGAGGGGGAAGCCGGACTGGATCAGGCGCAGATACGCCCCAAAGGGCCCGCTGGGACCGTCGAGTTGGTTGCTCAGCACCGAGCCCGCTTCCAGGGAGAAGACCTGCTCGGTCATGGGCGTGTTGCCGATGATGGTGATCACCTCCTGCTGACGGGGCACCTCGGACGATGCGGGCGGAGTAAACCGCAGCAGATAGCTACGGTGTTCGCCCAGGGGATCCACCACCGTGAAGCCCCCCGTTACGAACACGTCGTTGTCGGAAATGGAGTCGAAGATGGTCACGCGTACGCCGTAGTACCCCGGCTTGTCGGCCAGCAGCTCGGCTGTACGCGGCGGATTTCGCACGTTTAACGTGGCCAAATCACCATCTGGATCCGTGGCGGACCAGTCGTAGGTGGACGGGCTACAGGCACCGGCGTACGAGATGTCCAGAGTGACCAGATCCCCCTCCTGTGGCGTCAGGGGCGAGGTGCTCAGATAGTAGCTACAAGACGTGTTCGTGTTTTCATTACCGTTCGTACCGGCATCCATGGTGCTACCACAGCCGCCCATAGAGCAGGCAGCAGTCAAGGCTGCTATCAGCCCGACGCCGCCTGCCAGGACGGTCAACCTCGTCTTTCTTTTGGAGTGCATCATTGTATTGCCTACCTACCTGAATTCAATCTCCCACGTAATCCACTGGAAGCATCCGGCCCCCAGCGCGCAGGTGGCCAGATTCACCGGACAGCCGGAAAGGTCGTGGGCCGCCCGATCCAGCGCCACCACCCGGACCCGGATCCGCTGGTTCAACGCAAAATCCCCACCGTCTATGTCCAAATAGGAGAAGCCGTAACCGGGGATCTCCACGAACCCCGCCCCGGGCGTGTGCTCCATCTGCCAAAGAAAGTCGATCTCGCCGGCGGCGCTCCCGGGGAAGGGGTCCAGGTCGTCGGTGACCTGGGTCACCTCCAGACGCCGCACGTCGAATCGATCGAAGACCAGGGTGCCCGTGGCGAAGTCCGGCGAGGTGGAGACGATGCAGGGCTCCTCGTCGGGATCCACCTCGAAAAAAAGCTGGCACAGGCTAGACATGTCCGATGCGTCGGTTGCCTCCGGATCATCGGTCACATGCAGCCCCACTTCATAGCTCCCGGGTACGTCCGGGATCACCAGCAGCCGCACGGCCTCCCCCCAATCCGTCGTGGGCTCCCCGGTTAGATCCGAGGTCTGCATCACGAACTGGGCGGTCTGGGAGTTGGTGGGTCGGAGCCGCTCCTCCCAGTGGAAGTAGAGCACGTCGCCCGCGTCCTGATCGAAGGACTCCACCCCGGTCATCCACACCTCCCGGCCGACGATGAAGTGGTTATTGGGCTTGGCAAAGGTGTCGATACGGCAGTCGGCCACGGGGAGACGGTTGTTCGGGTGTACAGAGATGGGCTCGCCCACCGACACCGCGCCGTGCTCGTCGGTCACCCGCAGGGTCACGGTATAGTCCACCTTGGCCCCCGGGATGAAGCAGAGCTCCCAGGGCTCCATGAACGCCCCGCAGGTCTGGGGCATGGGGTCGTCCGCGGAGCCGCCGTGCTCGATGGTGAACTGATAGGTCAACGCATCTCCATCGGGATCCACCGTGTCCCGTCCATCCACCCAGACCCGCTCCCCGATGTAGATGACGGTTTCATCAGTCACCAACACCAAACTGACCTCGGGTGGCTCGTTGATTCCGTCCAGGTAGAGGCAACCCGACAGCCCCACCAGCGCGGCCAACAAAATGACGCTTCTGCTTAACATAATGAATCTACGGTAGCACGGGCCTGCAAAAACCCACAAGCCACACCGGGTACTTGTGCAAAAGCCAGACCACCGGGAACGATCCGCCCAAACGCCCATCATTCTTACGTGGTAGCCCCGAGTCATCAATACGGCTTCACCGCGCCGGCCTGATTCACGACATTATTGTCATAATCGGAAAGGTGGTTGTTGCGCCGCTGGACCTAACCACTATAATCTCAAAACTGGGCAAGCATAGGCGATCTCCGAAACCCGACGATCGCTCAACCATTGGGTACACACGATAGTTCATGACTGACATCATCCTGGAGTTCGTGCGGATCCTGTTGATCGGGATTCTGACGCTCTACTTCATGCTGGGACCCGGCCGCGACACCTTGGCCAGGTCCCCCGGCTGGTCCCTGATCAAGTTCGGGTTCGGTCTCCTGTTGATCAGCAGTCTGGTGGACGTCACGGACAACTTTCCCCAGCTCAACCGGTTCGTGATCCTGGGGGATACCCAATGGCAGTCCTTCCTCGAAAAGATCGTGGGGTCCATGGGGGGGTTCCTGCTCCTGGCCCTGGGATTTCGCAAGTGGCTCCCCGTAGTGGCCAAGCTGGAGACAACCACCGTTGAGCTGGAGCGCAGCCGCAACGACCTGGAGGGCGCTCACGACCATCTGCAGGGGATCCTGAACACCTTGGACGAGGGAGTATTGGCGTTGGACGGGCAAGGGCGCATCACCCAGGCCAATCCCGCGGCGGAGGAGCTCCTCGGGCTCCGCGCCGACAAGATCCAGTCCAGGCAGTTCACCGACGTGGTCAAGCTGCTGTCCGAGTCGCCCGAGGGCGACGACCCGCTCCCCGCGCACCAGCGACTGTTGGTGAATCCGGAGGGGACAAAACGGGTCAGCTTTCACCAGGTGGATCCCACCAACCAGGGGAACCCCGGGCTGGTCGTGATGCGGGACATCACTGTGCAGCACGAGCACGAACAGCGGATCCTGCAACACTCCAAGATGGAGTCCATCGGTCGCCTGGCCGGGGGCGTCGCCCATGACTTCAACAACCAGTTGATGGCCATCATGGGCTACGCCGAGCTCCTGGCCATCAGGGCCCAGGAGGAAGATAACGAGGAGGACCAGGACTCCGTGGAGCAAATCCTCAAGGCCACGGAGCGGGCCTCCGATCTGACGGCGCAGTTACTCGCCTTCTCACGCAAAGGACTTCAGAAGAAGGAACCGGTGGACATGGCGGAGGTGGTGCACGACGTCCTGGCCATCTTGGAGCGGTCGGTGGATAAGTCTATCGAGCTCGATCAGTACAACAGCGGCGAGGACGTGGTGGTGGTCGGGGAGTCCACCCAACTGCAGAGCGCCATCCTGAACCTGGCCTTGAACGCCTGCGATGCCATGCCCAATGGGGGCAAACTGTCCATCAGCATGACCAGGGGTCCGGCCCCGACGGCCGCACCATCGGAGTCCACCGACGCCCGGGACGACTCCACGAGCGTACTGATCAGCGTCTCGGATACCGGGCAAGGAATCGCCCCCGAGATCCGAAAGCACATCTTCGATCCGTTCTTCACGACCAAAGGGCCCGGGGAGGGGACGGGCCTGGGGCTGGCATCCGTCTACGGCACCGTCAAGCAGCACGGCGGGGAGATTGACGTGATGAGCGAGTTTGGCGTCGGTTCGGTTTTCACGATCAGGCTGCCGGCCAGCGACGCCCCCTGCCTGTCCCCGGTCCCCCCAAGGACTACGGATCTCATCCCTACGAGCCCGGGTGAACGGGTCCTGGTTGTCGATGACGAAGAGCCGATACGCATGTTCCTGGTGAAGCTACTCACACGCTACGGTTATGAGGCCATCGGTTGCCCCGACGGAGCCAAGGGCTTGGCGGCGTTTCAAGAGGGCGACTTTGATTGCGTGGTACTGGACCTCGTCATGCCCGGCATGGGGGGACGGGAGGTCTTTGCCGGGCTGCGAGCGATGGATCCCGAAATCCGCATCGTCGTCTGTTCCGGTCACCCTCTCAACCAGAGCGTGGAAGGCCTCGTGGGCCCCCACTCCGTCTATCTCCAAAAGCCGGTGGGGGCAGCCGACCTCCTGCGCCAAATCTCCGCCATGCGCCCCCTCCCTGTAGAGTAACTATTCCCCCCCCGAAGAGTATCTGGCATCGGCGGACAAAGAAAAGTATCCTGGTAGACGCAATGGATCTCTGTTGCTATGAAACCGATCAGTAGGACTACACGATCATTGAGGAGAGGTACTCCCATGCTACGCTTTGCGACAATCCGGTATGGCCGGTATGGTCTGCTTGTTTCCCTGGCCTGCGCGACGCTCGTGGTGGCGGGCTGCGGCGATGACACCAGCGCGGGCTCGGTTTGCGGCGACTGGCTCATCGAAGGCGATGAGGTGTGCGACGATGGAAACACTGTCGACGGGGACGGCTGCTCGGCCACCTGCACCATTGAGAGCGCCCTGTGTGGCAACAACACCATTGAGACCGGCGAGGAGTGTGATGACGGAAACACTGTCGACGGCGATGGCTGCGACTCGGAGTGCGACTTGGAGGTGGACCCGGGCTGCGGCAACAGCGTCGTGGAGATAGGAGAAGATTGCGACGACGGAAACACTGTCGACTGCGACGGCTGCTCGGCCACCTGCTCGGTGGAGCTGTGCGGCAACTCAGTGAGAGAGTGTACCGAAGAGTGCGACGACGGAAACAGTACACCGGGGGACGGCTGTGACACGAACTGCACCCTCGAGACAGGCAGCTGCGGCGACAACGTCATCGACACGGGGGAGGAGTGCGACGACGGGAACACAGCCAACGGGGACGGCTGTGACTCGGACTGCCAGCTAGAGGTGATGCCCGGCTGCGGAAACGGCGTGCGTGAGATCGGCGAGGAGTGCGACGACGGAAACCTCGACTCCTGTGACGGCTGCTCGGCGGGCTGTGACAACGAGAGCTGCGGCAACGGAGTGACCGAGTGCACCGAGGAGTGCGACGACGGAAACAACACCGACGGTGACGGCTGCGACGCCTCGTGTGAAAGCGAGATCCCCGCGACCTGCGGCAACGCCACCGACGACACTGGTGAAGAGTGCGACGACGGGGACGCCGACAACACCGACGCCTGCCTGAACAACTGCACCGACGCCGGCTGCGGAGACACCTACATCTGGGTCGGCACCGAGCAGTGCGATGACGGGAACACCACCAACGGCGACGGCTGCTCCGCCACCTGTATGCTCGAGGTCACCCCGGGCTGCGGAAACAACGTAGTGGAAATCGGCGAGGCGTGCGACGACGGAAACACCGACGCCTGCGACGGCTGCTCGGCCACCTGCACCGTTGAGGCCTGCGGCAACGCCATCGTGGAATGCGCCGAGGCGTGCGACGACGGTAATACCGAAAACACCGACGCCTGCCTGAACAACTGCGCCGACGCCACCTGCGGCGACAACTACATCTGGGCAGGCACCGAGGCGTGCGACGACGGCGGCACCACCCCCGGCGATGGCTGCGATGCCACTTGTCAAATCGAAGGCTGCGGCAACGGCACGGTGGAGGGCAGCGAGGTGTGCGACGACGGAAACGGCGTCAACACCGACGCTTGTCCAGACGGTGTCGGCGGCACCTGCCGGCCGGCTGCCTGTGGGGACGGCTTCGTCCAGGCCACCGTGGAGGAGTGCGACGACGGAAACACCACCAACGGAGACGGCTGCGACGCCTCCTGCGACATCGAGATCCCCGAGTGCCTGGTCCAGTGGGAGCTCGCCTGCGCCGAGAGCGACGACTGGAACAACGGCGGCATGGGCTCCACGGATGTGATCGACACCCACGGTTGCAACACCTGGGACGAGAGCGGACCGGAGTACTCCTACGATTTCGTCGCCACGACCACCGAGAACGTCACCGTCGGGCTGAGCGCCATGATGGCAGATCTGGACCTCTTCATCATCGACGACCAGGGCGGCGTCTGCGACCCCACCAACTGCCTGGAGGCGGGGCAACAAAGTCTCACCTTCCCCGCGGTGGCGGGCACCACCTACTACATCGTCGTCGATGGAGTCGCCGGCGCCGTGAGCGACTACACCGTCACCATGGTCTGTCCGTCCACGCCGGGCTGCGGCGACAATGTCATGCAGGGCAGCGAGCAGTGCGACGACGGAAACTTCGACGACACCGACGACTGCGTCACGGGCTGTTTGAACGCCTCCTGTGGCGACGGCTTCTTGCGGGCCGGGGTGGAGGACTGTGACGACGGCAACAGCAACGACGACGACGGCTGCCGGAACAACTGCACGATCCCCGTGTGCGGAGACAACATCCTAGACACCGGCGAGGACTGTGACGATGGCAACACCGACGACTTGGACGGCTGCTCGTCGAACTGCATCGCCGAGACCTGTGAGCAGGATCAGTGGCCGCTGACCTGTGGCAGCAGTGACACCTACAACAACAGCTGGGGCGTATCGACGAGCAACGAAATCTCAACCTATAGCTGCGCTCCCACCGTGGATGAGAGCGGGCCGGAGTTCACCTACCTGTACACGGCCACCGCCGACGGATACGTCGCCATCGACCTGTATGTCACCACCGCCGGCGAGGACCTGGATGTGTTCGTGATCTCCCAAAGTAACGGGCAGTGCTCACCCACCAACTGCATCACCGCCGGGAACACCCAGGCCCTCTTCTACGCCTCGGCCGGGGAGGTCTATTACATCATCGTCGACGGGTTCGAGGGATCCATAGCCGACTACGACATCGACATGACCTGCTATCTGTGCGGAGACGGCAACCTGGACTTCGGCGAGGAGTGCGATGACGGAAACACCAGCAGCGGCGACGGCTGTGACGCAAGCTGCGAGGTAGAGGGGGCGGAGTGTTACCCCAGGTTCTTGATCGACTGCGGGGAGTCCGACACCTGGCACACCGGTGCAGGGGGCCACACCAACAACATCGTGTCGTATAGCTGCAACTCCTTAGACGAGTCCGGACCAGAGTACACCTACTACTTCGTCCCCACCAACTCAGGTAACGTCACCGTGGACCTGTCGGGCATGACCGCCAACCTGGACCTCTTCGTGCTGGGGGAGCCGGCCTCCGAATGCGACCCGACGAACTGCGAGGCCTACGGCGACAACAGCGTCACCTTCGCAGTCACCGGAGGGGTAAGCTACTACCTCGTCGTCGACGGCTTCGAAGGCGCAGAGGGGGACTACACCATCGACGTGACCTGCACCAACCCGTAGTTGTATTTGTCGGTCGGATACGGATTCACACGGTCTGGAGCCGCTCGCGCTCGCTCCAGAAGGCCCACTGCGCCTCGGCCACCGAGGCCCCCTCCGCCGCGTCCCCCTCGAGCCGACGGTCCGCGGGTTCGGTGAGCTCCGGGTCCAGGCGAGCGCGCACTACCAACGCCGCACCGTACCCCTTGGACGTGTTGTCCAGCGCACCCTCGTCAAGCAATCGTGAAAGCATCTCGAGGGTCTGGGCCGAATGGAGCAGCCCCATGGTCACCGTGAGCTGCGGCGAAATCCAGGTGGACTGTTCGAGCCGCCAGGCGAGATCCTCCCAGTGGTCCCGGTTGGAGCTCACCAGCAGGCACACGCACCCCACCAACGTGAACCGCCAGTTCGTCTCCCGCACCAGCGCCGACCAGAGGTCAGGATCGTCGGCCAGCCGCTGGGCCACCCCCACAAACGCCGCCAGATCCGCCTGGGCACCCGCCGCGCTCCACGTCAGATTCAGGGCCGCCAGATGATAGGACGCGCCCGCGCTGTCCCGCCCGAGCCAACGCAACACTTCGTTGGGATTATTCTCCATACCGATGAAACCTCGCTAGGTCTGTCCTGCAACCGGAAGACTACTGAATCTGCCCCCGACCGGCAATGGCCACAATAACGAAGGGCCCGTCTAAAAATATCTCGATCGCTCAGGACGCCGCTGCATCCCGGCTCGCTTCGTTACTTCTCGTTGCATATCAATAAGTATGCGCCTCGTCGTGCCTCGCGAGCCGGGCGCATCGACGCCCTGATTCGAGGACCTATTTATAGACGGGCCCTTTGGGCAATTCGCTTTGGTACTCATTGCCTTTTTTGGGATTTGCTCTACTCTCGGTTCCATGGCGCGAATCCTCGTGATTGATGACGAGCCCACGGTTCGCAGGTACTTCGCCCGCGTGCTGGACATGGCAGGCCACGAAGTGGACGTGGCGGAGAACGGACGTGAGGGTATGCGGATGTTCCGTGCACACCGACCGGACCTGGTGATCACAGACATCCTGATGCCGGAGTCCGACGGCATCGAAACCATCACCGAGCTGAAGCAGGACTTTCCCGACACGAAGATCATCGCCATCTCGGGCGGTGGAGCCGTGGGGCCCCACGGGTATCTGAAGGCCGCCGAGCTGCTGGGCGCCGACGTGGTACTGGAAAAGCCCATCAAGGCGACCGAGCTCCGCGAGACCGTCAACGAGCTCCTCACCTCCTAGCAACGTCGGGCGAGATCATCGACAACGCGGCGTAGGGGAGTCCACGAGGGTGCAGCGTCCCGGGGGGATGCTGAGCCACCCCTGGACCAGGAGGTTCTGCCCCTGCATGAGGCGGTAGGGCTGGCGCCCCGGCGGAATGGACGTAGCGCCCGAACGGTAGGTGGCGGTGCCGATGATGATGGACGTGGAGCGACTGAGCCGCACCGTGACCCGGGTGAGGCTGAAAAGCGAGTCACGAATGCGCGTAAGTTGGCCCGAGGCCACCCGGACGGTTTTAGAGAAGGTCTTTCCCGAGATAGGGTGGCGACAGGTGACGCGATGGGACCCCGCCGAGATGGATCGCGGCTTGGGCATGGGGGAACGGCCATAGGGGCGACCGTCCACGCGGATGTTGCAAAAGGGCATCACCTGCACCTGCAGTCGCCCTGGACCGGTCTTGCGGGCGGGTGGACCAGCGGCCGCGTCAGCCCCACGCCCAATAGCGTGGACGCCGGCGTCGCGCCCGGATCTGTCCATGGCCGTGTCCATGGCCATGGCCATGGCCATGGGAAGTTCACCCGCGCCGCCCGGGCGACGACGACGGCGGCGACGTCCCGAGTGCATGGCGGCACCGACATTGATATTGGCGCCATTTTTATTCCGAATACCGGCGTCCCCAGAGGCGACCATGCGCGCTTGCGCGTCAGGGTCCTCCCCGGCGACACCGCTTCCATCCAAACCGCTGCCACCGTCGCCCCTGCCACCGTCGCCGCTGCCGCCGTCGCCAACGACATCCTCTCCAGCACCTGCCCTTCCCCGCCGATCTCCCCCATCCTTCGATCCGTCACCTCCCGGTCCGAAATGCCAGATCCCCCAGGTGAGCCCCAAAAGTAGCAACACTCCGAGCGCGATCCCAACGGAGTACAGAGCCTTGCTCCGAGAACGGCGACGGCCCACGGCCTGCATGATCCGCAGCGCCTCTTGATTGTCCGGATCCAGAGACAGGATGCGATCGCACAACGCCAGGGAGGCAGCCATGGACAGGTCGGCGGACGGGTCATCCACACGCTCGACCAGGGTGGCGACGATACGACGGGTGGCGCTCTGCTGGTATTGCTCGGGCGCCGCGAAGAACCGCTCCAGCTCTACGTCGGGGTCGGTGAGCCCCCCTTCGGCGGCAAAGTCCAGCAGGCTATCGGCGAGGTCTTCGGCGCTGCTCGTGCGCAGGTCGGCGTCGGGCTCCAGGCAGGCCACGATGAGTCGATCCAGGGTGGTCCCCACCGCCGGCGCGGCCTGCAAGGGCGGGGTGAAGCGCCCCTTGAGGATGGCGGAGATGACCGTGATCGGGTCCCTGCCGGGGAAAGGCAAACGCCCGGTCGCCATACGGTAGAGCATCACGCCCAGGGAGAAGCAGTCGCTGCCTGACCGCGGACGCAGCCCCTTGGCCTGCTCCGGGGACATGTAGGACGGCGAGCCGATGAGTGCGCCCGTGGCCGTGACGGTCTCTACATCGAGCACCCGGGCAATGCCAAAGTCAGTGAGCACCACGCGCCCCCCCGGCGCGATGAGCACGTTCTCGGGCTTGACATCCCGATGCACTATGCCCGCTGCGTGGGCAGCGGTCAGTGCCTCACCCACCTTGGCGGCGATGAGCGCCGCCACCTCCGGCAGCAGGGGGGAATGATCCTTGAGAAAATCCGCCAAGGAAGGCCCCTCCACGAGCTCGGAGACCATGAAGGTGTAGGAGGTACCGTCGCCATCGTCTTCGAGACGCACGAAGTCGTAAATCTCGATAATGTGACGGTGGCGCAGCCGGGCCACGGCCCGGCCCTCCCTACGAAAACGCTCGGCGTGCTCCTCGCGCTTGGCCAGGTGCGGATGCATGATCTTGATGGCCACCTCTCGTCCGAGCTCCAAATCGCGCGCGCGATACACGGTGGCCATGCCACCGCTGCCGAGCTCGTCCAGGATTTCGTAGCGGCCTAGGGTCTTGCCGAGCACAAGTCCTCCACTGGTGGGCAACGATCCTATGGATTATACCACCGACCACCAGGGAGGGCCTGTCTACGCCCACTTAGCCAGGATCTTGGATCCCAGGTTGAAAAGGCAACGTCATCCCCGCGAAAGCGGGGACCGATTTGTATAAGCAATCAATAATACAGAAAGATCCCCGCTTTCGCGGGGATGACAGTGCTATTTATGGGGGGGGGAACGAGGGGCGACGGGGCGACGGGGGGTGAGGCGGGAACCTACTGGTCTTTGGTGGGGTTGACCCCCGAGGCGATGGACGCGAGCACATCCGCCGTGTGAGACAGGGTCAGGGCCGAGGTTTGCAGGGCGGTGGCGCCGATACGCAGGCCGTGTTCGGCCCAGATGCGGCCGACAGTGCCGAGCTCCTCAAGGGTCTGCCCAATCTCGGTCGCGCGATCATTGATGGTGTCATGAGCTGTGTTTTGGGTCTGGTTTTCCATTAGTCGTTCTCCTTGTTTCCGGGCAGGCACTCCGGCCCGATGATGACCTGGGATCCCGGCGTGGCAAGCACGCCGAGGTAAGCGGGCTCGCCCACGTCGAGGGCGATACCGCAAATAGAGCATTTCGATGGGATAGCGAGCACCATCTGCTGGAAACCGAGCACCCCGTCCAGGGGATCGGCACCGGGGCCGGGACCGGGCGCGGGCTCGGACTCGGGCTCGGGCTCGGGCTCGTCGCCGGGTACCGAAGGCAGATCGAGATCCCGGGCCCTGAGGCTGGCTTGAAGAGCCTCTCCCTGGACGGCAGCCGCGGCATCGAGTCGGGCCCGGTTCTCGGCCAGCTTCTCAGCGGCGCCCCGGAGCTCGTCCTCGGCCACGCGGCCCAGGGCTTCGGCGGTGGACAGAGCGTCCTGCAAAATGGTGCGCACCAGGTTGGACACGGGTACCCGGAGGTTCTTGGCCAGCTCCTTGAGCTCCCGCTCGAGCACCGTGGGAACGCGCGTATGAAGCACCTTCTCCTTCCGCGCCCGTCCCTCGGGTTCCTCACTGGTGTTCTTGCTTGTTGAGGCTTTGCTGTCGTGTTTTCGTGTCACAATGAGACACAATGTAGCACTACGTGACACAACGTCAACCCCCGCCGTGCTACTTTGTGATACAAAAACACAAGTGGCTTGAATTCAAGCTAATTTTGGGGAACAATTTTGGGAATCTGGGAAGAAAGGCGGGAAAGGCGGGAAAGGCGGGAAAGACTTCCGGCTTGGAGAGCCGTGGTGGACCTATTCGTCCTTGGACTCTTCGGTCTCGGCGTCTGCCTCGGGAGCCGCCTCGGCCTCTGCTTCGGGAGCCGCCTCTGCCTCGAGAGCCGCCTCGGCCTCTGCCTCGGGAGCCGCCTCGGCCTCTGCCTCGGGAGCCGC
>JAOZUO010000001.1:21904-121931 GCA_029938605.1 Deltaproteobacteria bacterium
GGAGCCGCCTCGGCCTCTGCCTCGGGAGCCGCCTCGGCCTCTGCCTCGGGAGCCGCCTCGACCTCTGCCTCGGGGGTAGCCTCGGCCTCGGGAGCCGCCTCAGCAGCCTCCTCACCGTCGGGGGAAATATCCGCCAGCTTGGCCTTGAAGACGTCACCCAGGGTGGCCTGCGCGGTCTTGGTGCCTCCCTTGAAGCCCTGGACCTGAGCCATCTCCTCAGCGCGCTGGGCTGCCTTCATGGAGAGCCCCAGTCGCCGGTCGTGGGGATCCACGGCGATGATCTCGGCCTTGATCTTCTGACCAGCCTTGAACAACAGCTTGGGATCCTCGACCCGCTCCTCGCTGATCTCGGATACGTGAACGAGACCGTCCACACCCTTCTCGAGCTCCACGAGCAGCCCGAAGTCCATGACCTTGACGATCTCCACGTCCAGCATCTTGCCCACCGGGTAGTCCATGGGAATGCGAGTCCACGGATCGTCCACGGTCTGCTTGATGCCGAGGCTGATCTTCGGTTTGTCCTGATCGAACTCGATGTTGAGCACGATGGCGTCCACCTCGTCGCCCTTCTGATAGAGCTCGGAGGGATGGCGCACGCGGTGCGTCCAACTCAGGTCGGAGATATGCACGAGGCCGTCGATGCCGTCCTCAATCTCCACGAACACGCCAAAGTCGGCGATGTTGCGGATGCGGCCGTGAACCGCCGTGCCCATGGGATACTTCTCCCGCAGAGCGTCGTAGGGGTTCGGCTCGAGCTGCTTCATGCCGAGGCTGATGCGGTTGTTGCGGGCGTCGATGTCCAACACCACCGCCTCGAGGGTGTCGCCCACGGCGACCACCTTGGACGGATGCTTCACCCGACGGGTCCAGCTCATCTCGGAGACGTGGATGAGGCCCTCGATGCCGTCCTCCAACTCCACGAACGCGCCGTAGTCCTTGAGGCTGACCACCTTGCCCTTGACCACCGTGCCGGGCACGTAGCGGTCCTCGGCCTGGGTCCAGGGATCCTCGGAGATCTGCTTGAGGCCGAGGCTTACGCGCTCGGTCTCCGGATTGTACTTGAGCACCATCACGCGGACCTGGTCGCCCACCTGGAACAACTCGGACGGGTGACTCACCCGGCCCCAGGACATATCCGTGATGTGCAGAAGGCCATCGATGCCGCCCAGGTCGATGAAGGCGCCGTACTCGGTGAGGTTCTTAACGATGCCCTCAACGATCTGGCCTTCCTTAAGCTTCTCGAGGGTGTTGGCCTTGAGGTCGGCCCGCTCCCGCTCGAGCAGCACCCGGCGACTGAGCACGATGTTACCACGCTTCTTGTTGAACTTGATGACCTTGAACTGAAAGAGCTTCCCGATGAAAGCGTCCAGGTTCCGTACGGGGCGCAGGTCCACCTGGCTGCCCGGAAGGAAGGCCTTGACGCCACCCCGGATACTCACCGAGAGGCCGCCCTTCACCCGCTGGGTGATGGTGCCTTCAATGAGCTCATCGCGCTCACAGGCAGCGCTGATCTCGTCCCAGACCTTGAGGCGGTCAGCCTTCTCCTTGGAGAGGACGACCAGGCCGTCCTGGTCCTCGCGGCTGACCAGCAGGACATCGATAGAATCGCCGGCAGCGACGGTTGTCTGACCGTCAGTGCCCATGAATTCATGAACAGGGATCTCGCCCTCTGACTTGTAGCCGATGTCTACGACTACCATCTCCTTACCGACTTGGATCACCTTGCCGGCGACGATCTCCCCTTCGGTGAATTTCTTGGATAAGCTCGCTTCGAAGAGCTTGGCGAATGTGTCCTCGCCCTCTGGGGCTGGCGAGTTGCTGGTGGTGGATAGTTCCGGACTCATGCTAGCTTCTGCCTCCTGTTGGACTCCCGACCGCGCTTAACCCGTTTTGCCTATAATTTCCGGATCTTGAGCGTATTTCGGCCGAGGTGTTGCGCAAGATATTCGGGATCTCGTCGAAAGTCAACCGGAAACGGCCTAGGTCCGCGCCTTTTCCGGGCTGGATTCCATGCGCCGTCGCAGATCCGCGATCCTCTCCTCCAGATCCTCTACCTCCACGAGCTGATGTGGACGAATGGAGTGCGCGGGCAGAGCAGCCTCCCGATCCGCAAGCTCCAGCTCGAGCCGACGCAGCTCCTGTTCGAGGTCCTGAATGGGGGTTTCAGTCATGTAGTACCGACGTTCAGCGCTTCCCGCACTGTCTGAGCCATGTGGTCTACGACTTGGTCTATGTCAAGGCCTGTCGAGTCCACTTCCACCGCGTCGGGGGCCTGCCGCAGGGGGGACTCCTCGCGCTGGCTGTCGTCACGGTCGCGTTGGCGCTGGTCGGTGAGCACCTTTACGAAGGGCTGCTCGGCGCCCGCCTCGCGCAGTTCCTCCCAGCGACGGTGAGCGCGAACCTCAGCCGAGGCCGTCAGAAAAAACTTCACCGGCGCGTCTGGGAACACGGCGGTGCCCATGTCCCTGCCCTCGGCCACCACCAACCCTTGGGCCCCCAGCCCGCGCTGGAGCGACAGCAGCGCAGCGCGCACAGGAGCGTGCTTAGACACCTGGGAAGCGCCCCGAGTGACCTCTGGGGTCCGAATTTCCGCAGTGATATCACGGTCACCGAGCTGAACCCGCTGTCCGCCCTCCTTCGGCAGGAACCGCAAATCCAGCTCGCCGGCGACCCGTCCCAGGGAGGCGCCGTCCTCCCAGGAGATATCTCCTTCGAGCGCCACCAGCGCCACCGCGCGATAGATGGCTCCCGTGTCCAGCCGCACACCGCCCAGTCGCTCGGCGAGACGCTGGGATACGGTGGATTTGCCGGCCCCAGCGGGACCGTCCACGGCGATCACGGCGTTCAATGGCATGGGTTCAGACATGCCCCATGAATATTCGCCCCGGAGGGGATCCGTCAAGCAGTGTCGACGCTGCGCCGAATCGGGTGTATCTTTTCAGGCAATGGAGTCCATCGCCAGTCGGGTCGGCAAGCTGCCCAGCATCACCGGAATCCTCGTGGCCGGGGTCTTGGGGTTCAATGTCTGGACCACGCTGCTCATCGTTCCCATTCTCCACTCCGCATCCACCGGGGTACTGCACACCCGCACGCCTCTGTGGCTACTGGCGCTGCCCATTCCGTTCCTCGTGGCGGGTCTGTGGCGCCTGAGCCGGGTGCTGCTACTGGCGCTGTTCCCCATGTCATTGGCGGTGCTCATCGCGGTGTTTCGAGGGGTCACGGGCCAGGGCATCTTCACGGTCTGGACCTTCGCGGTGGCGGCCCTGAGCTTGCTGGGCTACCTGGTGGGCTCCACGATCATCCTCGAGGTCCAGGCGCGCCAGGACGACGCCGTGCGATCCCGCAGCCTGCCCCTGCCCCCGCTGTCGGCCAAGTGGAGTCGGCGGCGTCGGGTCTACCGGATGCTGGCGATCTTCGCCGCGCTCATCCCCTTGGCGCTGATCTACACCATCGACTTCCACCCCTCCACAGCGAGGAACCTGCATAAGGAGTATGGTGCCGGAGCCGGGGAGATGCAGGCTCTATACGTGGTCTGCGCGCTCGGACTTTGGCTCTGGCTCTTCGCGACGTTCTTCATGACCCCCCTGGAGCAGCACCGCCGCGGCGACTCGGACGTGCGCCAAGACCTGATCCGGCTGGACAACCGGGCCCGCCAAGGGCGGCCACGGCTCGGCTTCTATCTGGTAGTGGCGGCGGCCCTGGGGCTCATGGGGCTTTTGCTCTGGATGCGACAAAGGTATGGTTGAGTAGATGAGGCGATATTTCTTTGAAATTCTCTCGGTTGTGCTGCTCGTTGGGAGCATCGTCTTTTTCCACCAGACGGTGAGCTACCTGACCCGGCGTGATTACATCGCCGGACTCATCCTTATGCTCATCGGCCTGTCAGTGATGCGGGTGGGCAGCGAAATGGCCCGCCTGGCCCTGATTGATCGCAGGTGACGGATCACAGAATGTCGGCAGGTCGAACCAAGACAAGAATGTGCCGCCTCATGGCCCTGATGCTGATCCTGGCGGCGGGGCCGGGCTGTAAGGAGAAGCGGCAGGGCCACTGCCCCAAATACATCCAGGTTCGCGCGGTGGAGCCGACACCAGGGGATGTGGTGGTGGCAGAGGTAAACGGGCGCCCCATTCTGGCCAGCGCGGTCCGTCGGCGGGCACTCCACAGCAAGGTCACGGTCCGGGAGGGACTGGCCGAGCTCATCAACGAGGAGCTCCTCGTACAGGAGGCTGAACGACGGGGACTGCATCGGGATCCCGGAGTTGTGGAGGCAGGAAAGGCGGCGGCCATCTACCAACTCCTGGCGCACACCTTCGAAAAAGACTTCACGCCCAAGGATGTGGAGGACGCGGAGCTACGGCGGATCTACAAACGGATGAGCCGGCGCTGGTTCAACCGGCCAGAGCTACGGAACTTCGCGCACGCCTACCTGACGCGCCCGTGGTTCAAGCGGAACCGACGCTGGACCATCGACATCGAAAAGGACCGCGAGCTCAAGCAAATACTACGGAACTTCAGACGGCTGTTGCTCCAAAAGCGTCCCAAAACCTGGGAGGCCTTCAGGGCGCTGGCATCGAACTTCGACCAAGGAGACCAGGAGCTGTCCTTTGGCAAGGGTCTCAAATCCCACAAGGACCTGCGACCTGCATTCGCCGACGTGCTCTTCGCGCTGGTTCGACCGGGCGACTTCTCCGAGGTCATCGAGACGCGCCCCTGGTACCATGTGGCGTATCTCATCGAGATCAAGCCGCGCAAATCCATCCCCTTCGCCCAGGCTCGGTCGGATATCCGAGACAAGGTATTTCCCGGGCTCCGCAAGAAGGCTTTCACCAAGTGGGTAGACAAGATCAAACAGCAGTGCTCTATACGCGTCAAGCCGGAGAACCTGCCCGTGGGCGGGGTGGCAGTGGGCGAGCGGTCCAAGGGTGCCTCGGCAGGGGATAGGTAGCCGCCCTATGCCCTCGGCCTTTGCGGAGATTTTGGCGGAGTTGGTGGGAGAGATCCCCGGCGCCCTGGGAGCGGTCTTTCTGGACTGGGATGGCGAGGCAGTGGACCAGTTCTCCCACATCCCGCTGTTTGACATCCTGCTGGTGGGGGCGCACTGGGGCATCGTGCTGCGACACGTAAACAATCTTCTGGAGAATCACGCCTGGGGGGCGACCCAGCTCGTGGTGCTCAATGGACCCGAGACGGACATCCTCATCAAGCCCATCACCGAGGACTACGCTGTTGTGCTGGCCATGAAGGCCGGGCACCACCTCGCCCACGCCATCAGCGCCATGGACAGCGTCACCGCAGCCATCGAGGGAGAGATGTGATCCGCGGGCGGCTCCCCATTGGGTCGGCCGGGCTCACGTCGGGTGGCCTCCGGACGCTGGGTCGCCTGGTCACGCTGGGCGGCCTGGTCGCGCTGGGCGGCCTGGTCGCGCTGGGCGGCCTGGTCGCCTGTGGACCGGCCTTCCTGGTGCTGGCCAAGATCGACGACGCCATCGAGGACCACAAGGACCAGCGACTACCGCCCTATCTATGTGGCAACGCCATCTGCGACCGCGGGCGCGGAGAGAGCTGCGGGAGCTGTCCGGCTGACTGCGGCCCCTGCAGCAAAGCCGCCCCGGAGCTGGTGGCCCTCTCCCCGGAGTCGGGAAAGTCCAACCGCTGGGTGTCGATATTCGGCTCGCACCTGGGCGGCGTAGAGCGCCTGTGGATAGCCAAGGGTGGCAAGCTGATCCTGCTCCGGCATCGGCAGGTGTCCACCCGGCTGGAGTTCTTCATCCCGGTCGGCTCCCCCGGCGGCACCCTACACGTACAGGTCCACGGCAAACGCAGCCCCACCGGGCTCAGCTATGATGTTCGTCCATAGCGCGCCCGCCCCATAGGGGCCGCCAAAAAAATTACTCGATCGCCCAGAACGCCGATTCAGCCCCGCTCGACACCCTGAATCGACTATTTATATTGCATCGGGCCCTTAGCCGGCCGTTGGATGTTTCATTTTCCCGCCGGATGATTTATCTCAGCCAAATCTGAAACAAAAATAGCCCTTTGGTGTTTCACATTCCCGCCAGATGACTCATCCCAGCCAAATCTGAAACAAAAATAGCCCTTTGGTGTTCCACTTTCCCGCCAGATGAATCACCTCAACCGATTCTGAAACAAATCTCCACAATCCAAGCAACCGTCACCGGGCAGCGACGATAACCCTGTTGAGACAACGAAGCAGGAGTAGCCAATGCCGCCGATCGGACACCACATCATCATTCGACTCCGCTCCGACCGGGTGCTCACCCCTACCTCGGTCCAGAGGCGCATCGCAGCGCGAGTGGTCCTGGAACAAGGACGAGTGGCCAATTTGATCAACTTCTCCATTCCCGATACCCACGCCCACATTAAGGCTGCTTGCAGCGACGCCGCGAGCCACGAAATGGCACGACGGGTCGAGCTGAGCCTGGGCCGGCGTCTGCACCTACCTGTTGGATTCGAGCGGGCCCGGGTCAAACCGATACGTGACGTCTGGCATCACTCCAGCCTGTTTACCTATGTCTTCAACCAATATCGCCATCACGGCCTCGACTGGGATCCCTACTTCGAGGCCACGAATCTGCCCGATCTCCTTGGGATGCGCCTGATTGGAGCCTACACCAGCGACAATGTTGGAAGGGCGCTGCCCCGCATAGGGCACAAACAGCTTCTCAAGTGGTTCGGCTGTGACACGGTTCCGCCCGCGGACAGTCCCGTGGAACGCTTACTCGACGCCGCGTCAGCCGCGGCAGCGCTCCCCTCCCTACACGGCTCCAGCCGCGACGTGCTAACCGCCCGCCGCGCCGTCGTCGAAATCGCTCACGGCCAGCTCCAACAAAACGAGCTGACAGAGCTCCTACGAATATCGCGCACGTCACTGCATCGTCTGCGTCAACGCCCCGTGGACCAACGCCTTGTGGAGGCGATACGCCTACAGCTCAGCCTGAGGGCAATGCTGAAGTAATTCCCAGGCATCGCAGTCTAAACAAATACCAGTGATCTCGCGCGACGATTCCGCGCTGAGAAGCCCCACCGGGCTCAGCTATGATGTTCGTCCTTGAGAAACAGCTTGTGATACTCGTCATCGGACAGGTGCTTGCGTAGCAGCTTGCCCGCCCAGTCCACGGTGGCGAGGATCTCCTCCTCGGATAGACGCCCCGCCAGCACCCCGATGAGGTCGTCGTCGGTGAGCTTCTGCAGATAGGCCATCAGGGAGTGCTCGTCAGTCTCCCGGTCCACCCCGAAGGCGATCATCCCCACATCATAGTCATTCACAAAATCGTGCTTGTGTTTTGTCATCGTCTCTTCGCTGTCGTTGTTATTGTTGTTGTTTTGTTGTTGTCATCGACGCCGACGCCGACGCCGACGCCGGGGGTCGGGGGCCGGGGGTCGGGGGCCGGTCCTGCCCTTTCGTAGCTCCCGGTGGACCCCTTCGTGGGTGCGGGGATTGAGCGGACAGGACGTGGAACCGAGCTTCTTGCGAAAGCGATCGTACGCCCGCAGCAGTCCCTGGGCAAGGAGACGCCCCATGAGGGCGGCTCCGTCGGGGGTGAGATGGGTGAGATCGTGCCACATGAGAGAGGGCTTGGCCCGAAACCACCGCTTGGCGGCACCGTCTCCGCCCTGGGTGGCGAGGCTGTCCCAGAACGCGCAGCCGTTGGCCAAGGCCGCCGCACGCTGCCACTGGGAAATGCGTCTCATGATGGGGCGACTCTTCTTGGAGCGGTACCAGCTATAGCCGCGATCCACCGGCCCCACCACCAGGCACGAGATGCGCGGTCGTGCTTGCCCCAGGCGATTGAGCACCTTCTTGACCCGGCGCCGGTACCACTGCTCGGTCAGCTTTCGAATATCCGAGGAGTTGGCCCCGTACTGGAAGATCACCAGGGAGACCCGACGCTGGCGCAGTTGCCGGTGCCAGTGGCGGGTGGGCAGCTTGAGCAGGTTCCCAAAGGAAGTGGAGACCATGCCCAGCCCGTCGAACACCACGCCCGGGCCGTTGCGCTCCAACGAGAGGCCATAGAGCCTCACCACGCCCCCGCCGCCATGTACGAGCCGCAGCCTCCGGGAGGTCTCCGGGAACGCGATGGTCTGCATCCCCCCGCGCCCGCCCATCCCGCGCGTGGAGACCCGCCCCAGCTTCACCCGCCCCGTGGACAACTCCAACCATCCGCCGCGTGCGCGCTGCTCGTAATACAACCTCACCCGCGACACGCGCCCGCCCATCTTCCCCTCCTTTCGGACTCGGAGGGTCAACAGGGCACCCGGGTTGATGGACCACGTCAGCGCGCCTCCGTAGCCATAGTGTCCATTCTTCAAGTAGCGGTACAAAAAGGACGCCAGGCGCCAGTACTTGTTCCGCCACACGCGAACGCCCTGGCGGTGGTAGTACTTCGTGGGCGAGCGCAGCAGCAGGTAGCCGTGCCCTCCGTCGCCGAACCGCGCCTGCAGCACCTGACGCGCCGCCGAGCTCACGCGGTCCCCGGCCACGATGGAGTCCCCATAATGGGCGAGTCGTACGATCTTCGGGCCTCGCCGATCCTCCAGGCAGGCCAACTGCTCGAACACCCGCCGGAGTCCCTTATGGCCCGGGTCCTCAATATCCCGCGGCGTGAACAGCGGCGTAACCCGCGGGGTGTCGCGCGCAATAGCCCGCGAGCCGTTGCCCCGAGGCGCACTCCACGCCCGGCCGGTGAAGCTTCCCAGCAACATCAGTGCGACAATGGGGATCTGGACGCGGTACATTCCGCGGCTCACTGAGCCATGCGTCGGTCGATGGTTTCGCGGATCTTCGCGACCAGGGCGTCGGCCCGGGCCGGCCACTCAGCCAGCGCGCGCTCCACCTCATCCCGCAAATCCCCCGACCCCAGCTCGGGCAGGTTGATGCGCACATTGTAGGCGGCGCCAACAAAGCCCGTGTGGAGGGTGAGCCCGGCCACCGCCGCGTCGGAGAGGGCGTTGTCACTGCCCTCGGCTGCGACGTCCCGACCCCGCTCCAGCCCGTCGAGGCAGAGCCGCATCACCTCCAGGGGGACCCGGGTGGCTTCCGCATAGGCCAGCGCCAATGCCCGGGCCTGCGCCTCCTCCTCGGCGTCGTCCCCCTTGGGCAGCCCGTACGCATCCATCACCACATCGAAAGCCTCGGCGTCCTCGTCCACCAGCTCCTTGAGCCGGTCCCGCAAGACCATCAGGCCGTCTCCACGCTCGCGCATGGCGGCCTCCACGGACTGGTACTTCTTCTTGCCCACCGTGAGCCGGCAGACCATGAGCAGTAGCCCTGCGCCGAGGCTTCCGTTGAGCGCGGCCACCGCACCGCCGCCCGGGGTTGGCGCCCGAGACGCCGTCTGCTGGATAAAGCTCGCCACGGGCAGGTACGCCAGCTTGGATGCTTTGGCTCTTTCGACCATGGGGGTCCTCCTCGCGAACCGCTAGGCAGCTCGCTTCACGAATCACTCAACGAATCACTCAACGAATCGCGTACTCGATAATCTTCGTATGGATGTCGAAGGGGTTGAAGTCAGACAGTCCCAGGTAGTCGTGGGCCACCCGCACCAGCGCCTCCTCGGTGAGGTCCGCCGTCCGCTCGCCCCGCTCAAACAGATCGTACTCGGCGGCCATGAGCAGCGGCTCGATGGGGATGAGCCCCACCACCTCCGAGCCCGTCACGGTGATCCCCCGCTTGGCGGCCTCAAAGCGCACCTCCTCGAAGGCCACATGAGGCGCGGTGATAAGGTAGTGCGTAAGGTTCATGGAGACCTGGCACATCTTCCGCTCGGGGATGTGCACGCCGATGCCCTTGGTGAAGCGCAGCTTTCCGGGGATCATCTTCTTGCGACCACGCGCGTCCACCGCGGGCGCGCCGTCGGGCCCCAGCACCGGAGTGCCCAGCTCGCGTACGGCGTTGGCCACCTCGTTCACCGCGTCCAGATCCTCAGTGTCCAGGTCGATGTTGTAGGCCACCAGGAAGAACCGCGCCCCTGCCGCCACGGCGCCGAACCGCGGCACAAACTCGGCGGGCCCGAAGTCCGGCGCGTACTCCGGCAACTTCAGCTTCTCGGCCAATCCCTCGTACTCACCGGCGCGCACCCTGGCCAGGTTCTTGCGCTCGGGGCGGCTGGCCGCGGACTCGTACAGATACACGGGCAGTCCCAGCTCCGAACCCACGCGCTTGCCGTAGGTCCGGGCGAGGTCCGCGCAGTCACTGAGAGTCACCCCCTTGACCGGCACGAAGGGGCAGACGTCCAGCGCACCGAACCGCGGGTGGCCGCCGGTCTGCTTCGTCATATCGATCTTCTCGGAGGCCACGGCGGTGACTCGCACGGCCGCCTCCACCACCGGCTCGGGCGCACCCACGAAGGTCACCACTACGCGGTTATACGAAGCGTCGGGCTCCAGCCCCAGAAACTCCACGCCCTCCACGGTTCGGACGGCCGCCTCGATGGCATCAAAAACCGCGGGGTCGCTTCCCTCGGAAAAGTTGGGCACACACTCGACGATCTGTTCCATTGGCTGTTCCATGGGCTGTTCCATTGGCTGGTCCATTCGGCGCAGATGATAACGAAGGGCGAAGGCTTTGGGGGGAACTTTTTTCGAGCGCAAGGTGATGCGCCAAACCCTTCCCAAGCCGCAACGTCAGTGGCACTATCGACGCATCGTATAGTAAATCGAGGAGAATGACGTATGAAGAGGAACCTGAGCACGATCTGCGCGGGACTGCTGGTAATAACGATGATGGTGATGACGCGGGATCGGGCGGAGGCTCGCACCGGCGTGGACAACATCGGCATGTATGTCTTCTCCGACAACATCGCGCCCCTCGGGACCGCACCACCCACGTATGACTTCCAGGACATCGGGTCCAGCGGCACACCGTTAACGCTCGGAGACGATGAGGGCTCGGGCTTTGTGGCCCTGGGGTTCGACTTCACGTTCTACACGTTCCCCCACGCGAGCCTGAACATCGACTCCAATGGCTACCTCTCGTTTACGTTCACCACCAGCCGCCCCACACCCAAGCCCATCCCCGACGGCGCCCAGCCCGTGAACTTCATCGCGGGGCTCTGGGCCGACCTGGATCCGTCCCTTGGGGGTACGATTCACTACGAGACCCTGGGCACGACCCCCAACCAGGTCTTCATCGTGCAGTTCACCGACGTGCCCCTGCACGACCACTCCACCGTAACGCAGACCTTTCAGATCAAGCTGTTCGAAACGACCAACGTCATCGAGGTCCACTACCAGTCCGTGGACGTGTCGCTGGTGGACAACACCCTGGGCATCGAAGCGACCAACAGCTACGGCATCGAATACGAGCGCAACCTGGCCAACGCCTGGAGTGACGTGGTCGTGCGCTACTTCGTCGATTCGAACGACGGAGACAACGACGGGATCCCCGACACCGGCGACAACTGCCCGGCCGACCCCAACGCGGACCAGACCGACACCGACTCCGACGGCCTGGGCGATGCCTGTGATCTGGATGACGACGGCGACGGCGTATTGGACGCTTCGGATCTCTGCCCGCTGGACCCGGTCGATGACAGCGACGGGGACGGCTACTGCGCGGACGTGGACAACTGCCCCGACGCCTCGAATCTGGCGCAACTGAACCAGGACCTGGACGACCTGGGGGATGCCTGTGACAACTGTCCCCTCCTGACCAATGCGCTCCAGGCCGACGCCGATGGAGACGACGTCGGGGACGGATGCGACATCTGCCCCGACGACGCGGACCCGAACCAGGAGGATCAGGACGGTGACGGTGTGGGGGACGCCTGCGACAACTGTGTCTCCATCGCAAACCCCAACCAGGAGGAGGGAGAGGTCTATCCCGGAGACGGCGTGGGCACTGTGTGCGACAACTGCCCCACGGACCTCAACCCGCAGCAGGAGGACCTGGACGCTGACGACGTCGGGGACGTGTGCGACGAGGACCGGGACGGCGACGGAACCAATAACGACGTGGACAACTGCCCCGACGCCTCAAATCTGGATCAGGCCGACGACGACGACGACGGCATCGGGGACCTGTGCGACGCAGATGTGGACGGCGATGGGGTACCCGACGGCGTGGACAACTGCCCCGACGTCGCCAACCCCGATCAGGACGACGCCGACGGCGATGACCTCGGAGACCTGTGCGACGACGACCGGGACGGCGACGGAACCAACAACGACGTGGACAACTGCCCCGACGTCGCCAACCCCGATCAGGACGACACCGACGACGACGACACCGGAGACCTGTGCGACGACGACCGGGACGGCGACGGAACCAACAACGACTTGGACAACTGTCCGGACATCGCCAACCCCGATCAAGTGGACTCCGACGGAGACGGTGAGGGAGACGCCTGTGACTCCAACACCGACACCGACGGTGACGGAGTCCCCGACACCGTGGACAACTGCGTCGATCTGTCCAACCCCGATCAGGCGGATCTGGACGACGACGGCCTGGGAGACGCCTGCGACGACGACGACGATGGAGACGCCACAGACGACGCGGACGACAACTGCCCCAACATCGCCAACCCCGATCAGGCCGACGCCGATGGAGACGGCCTGGGCGACGCCTGCGACGACGACTCGGGCAACGACACGAGCCCGGCTTCGGGCTGCGGTTGCTCCACCCCCGCCTCGGGCGACCTGCCCCCGGGCGGCGCAGGGCTCGTGCTGCTGATCCTTCTATTCCTGGCGTCACGCAGACGCCGCGCCTCGAGGTAGACGCTCGCCTCGAGGTAGACGCTCGCCTCGAGGTAGACGCTCGCCTCGAGGTAGGCGCTAACCGCTACGGATCAGGGCTGCTTTTTCGCCTGAGGCTTGGACTGAGACTTGGACTGAGGCTTCGCGGGCGACTTTTGCCGGGACTGGTGGAGGCGGATGGCGGCGTGGAGATCGTCAGCCTTCAACGTTACGCTGTCGGCGCCGGACTTCACCGATACATGGGCACCCTTGGCGTTCACCCGCAGCTTCACTGAGTCGTTCTTGTCGTCCACCACGATGTTGGCGCCCAGCTTGTCAGCCTTGAGCGTGACGCTGTCTTCGCCGGACTTCACCTTAATGTGCGTGCCCGAGCCCCCGGTGTGCAGCTCCACCACGTCATCGCCGTCCACGATGGACAGGGACGTGCCGCCCTTTCCCGTATTAAACTGAAAAGATCCGTTTGTTTTTGCGCCCTTGGCCTTACCGCTCTGGTTCCCCTTGAGGTGCGCCGCCGACCGCTTGGCCCCGTCGTCATCCTCGATCTCCACCTTGCACCCACCGACCACGAGCACCAGACCCACCACCATCCCGAGCACTACACGTTTCATGTCACACCTTCTCTTTGGGTTAACCGAAAAGCAAAACCAACCGGCCGCCGCCCTGATTCCCCCAAAATGGAAGAACGAGGAATCAACCCACTTTTGCCCCCCGTCTTTTCGATTCTCCTGAACTATGGCTGCTGAAGTGACATCGGGCTCCGTGGCAGGCGCAGGCGATTGGTGTAACCGGCAACGTCGGGGCACCGCCGGTGTTCTCTTGGTTGGGAAAGAGCGTTTTTGTTTCACATTTTGCTGAGATAAATCATCCGGCGACAAAGTGAAACATCCTGGGGCCATTATTGTTTCACATTTGGCTGAGATGAGCCATCTGGCGGGAATATGAAACAATCTGGAGCCACTTCTGTTTCACATTTGGCTGAGATGAATCACCTGGCGGAAAAGTGAAACATCCTGGCGACATTTCTGGCTCGGGGAGGGGGGCTAGGAGCCGGTTGACGTAGGTTTCGTCATCGTCGGCGGGTTTGTGGCCTCGCGCAGGGCCGCCCGGGCCAGGATCTGGGTCGTGTCGTATAGCGGAATGGGAGATTGATCTGGCGCGACGGAGGACAGGTCCGTGCAGCCGAGGATCACTGCCTCGGACCCTTGGTTCTGAAGCTCGGTCATGAGCTCGCTCAGCCGCGCGGTGCACCGCTGCTGGGTGTAGCGCCCGGCGAGGATGTCCATGATCAGCTCGGTCAGGCGCCGCTGCTGACGCTCGTCGGGCTCCAGCAGGTCCACGCCGCGTCGTTGGCAGGGGCGCCGGTAAATGCCCCTGTCAAGGGTCATGCCCGTACCGAGCAGCCCCACACGACGATGTCCCGCACGATGCACCGCGGCCACGGTCTCCTCCACCAGGTCCAGTACGGGGATGGACACGGCGGAGGCAAGCTCGGCGTGGAACGCGTGTACGGTGTTGCAGGCGATGACCACGAAGTCCGCGCCCGCCGACTCCAGGGTCTGCACGCCCTGCTCAAGCATCGCCACCAACCGGGCCTCGTCGGGCAGCCGCTCCACCACCAACCGCTCCACCACGTCCGGCGCCGGAATGCTGTTGATGATCATTTGGGGATAGTCAGAGTCGTACCGCGCGCCGTACCGCTGCTGGCACAGCGCCACGATGGCCAGGTACAGGTCCGCCGTGGCCGCAGGGCCCATGCCCCCGAGGATGCCGATGCGCTTGTAGCTCGTCGATGCCATGGGTACAGCATCTACACGCCATCGGCCGCCAAAGGCAAGGGTCTCGCGCTCGGATCGCACGCGTGATCGCACGCGGTTGCAAGCTCCTCTTCACATGAATACACTGTTGCCGGCACTGGAAACTAGATTTGGAGCTAGCGAAAATGAACCAACCCGACGACAGAGAGCCACTGCCAGAGTCCCACCAGGTAGAGCCCGGCACGCGGGATCGCGAGCTATTACGCTGGCTGTACACGCCCTACTGCGCGGGCGTGGTCTACCCGTGGTTCATCGGCACCACGGTGAGCATGGGCATCGCCGCGGTGGCCATGACCAAGATCAGCCCACGCCTCGCCTTCCACTTTGGTACGGCCTGGGCGTGGATGATGTGCAAGGTGAACTGGAACCGGGTGCGCGTACATGGGCGCGAAAACGCCGATCCGTCGCAGTCCTACGTCATCATGATGAACCACCAGAGCCAGTTCGACATCCTGGCGTTCTACGGACACTACGGCCGGCAGTTTCGGTGGGTCATGAAGGAGGAGCTGCGCAAGGTCCCGGGCATAGGCTGGTACACCAGCGCCGGCGGACATGTGTTCATCGACCGCTCCGACCGCGCCAAGGCCATCGCGAGCCTCAATGCCGCCAAGCCCCTGCTCGATGGCGGCATCAGCGTGGTGTTCTTCCCCGAAGGCACCCGCTCGAAAGACGGCCGCATGCGCCCCTTCAAAAAGGGCGGCTTCATGACGGCCCTGCAGATGGACCTGCCCATCCTGCCCGTGTCCATCTCCGGCTCCCGCCACGTGCTCCCGGCCAGCGGGTACCGCAGCCTCCCCGGCCCCATCGACATCACCTTCCAGCCGCCCATCGACACCTCCCACTACACCGAAGACACCGTCTTAGACCTCATGGCCGACACCCGCGCGGCCATCGCCTCCGGCCTCACCCCCTGGGAGCGCGGCGACTAAGCTCCCCCAAGCCCCCCATTACTATAGAAATCCTTGGTTCAAACGTGGGAGACCAGGTATTCTTGCAGTATTGGGGCCCCAGTAGTTGCTCCGGTCAGCGACCTAAGCATAGGAGAGGTAACAACATGAAAACCAGGACATTTCTGGTCCTGACAATCGTATGCGGAGTAGCCATGGGAACGGCGGTTGCGTGCGGCGATGACTCCAGCTCCGGCAGCAACAACAACAGCTTCATCCCCTGCGAGGGGATCGAGGACTGCCCGCCTGGATACGAGTGTGTCTCCAACGTCTGCGTGGCCGATCCCGACGGTGGGGTCGAGCCGGACGCCTCGACGGATCCGGACATCGAGGTGGACCCCACGGAGCTGGACTTCGGCAACCCGCTGCTCAACGTGGCCGTGGAGCAGACCCTGACCATCACCAACGTCGGCGGCGCGGACCTCACGATCTTCTCCATCGTGCTCGAGGAGGACGACGCCACCCACGAGTACGACGCCACGCCCCTGGGCAACCTGGCCCTGGTCCTGGCACCGGGGGCGTCCGTGGAGGTAGACGTCCAGCTCGTCAACATCGACGATCACGCCGACACGGGGCGACTGGTCATCAACTCCAATGACTTAGACGAGTCCATGACCACGGTGCCGCTGGTGTCCGAGCTTAAGGGCGACGGGCTGGTGGGGACCTGCGTCATGGAGACGGCGGACATGTACAACGACTGCGTCACGAACCCGGAGATCATCGACTTCGGCCAACTGCCCTCGGACGCCACGGTCCTGCAGGACGTGAGCCTGTTCAACGCCGGCACGGGCAACACCCCCCTGGTGGTGCAAGACATCTACGTCACCAACAACTCCGGCTACGTGAGCCAGTTCCAACTGGACGTGAAGCGATTCGTGGAGGATCCGGCCAACCCCGGGACCTACATGGAGGAGACCATCGCGGATCTGACCACCAACCCGTACCTGCTGGAGGTCAATGACGGCGAAGGCGCCCCCGAGGTGCTGCTGATTCATGTGCGCTTCGACGCCCTGGCTGCCCTGGAGGGTCAGCCCGTGCCGCCGGAGTTCCTGGTGATCCAGACCGACGACGCGTCCCACCCCAACGTCCAGATCCCCTTCGCCGGAAACATCGACTGCCCCGAGGATTGGTGGGAGCTCGACGGGGTGTCACCCTGGTGTGAGTACGAGTGTACCGTCACCAACGGCGGCATCGAGAACTGCGACAACCTCGACAACAACTGCGACGGAGTCATCGACGAGGGCTGCCCCGTCTGCGGCAACGGCGTCGTGGAGACCGGTGAGACCTGCGACGACGGAAACCACAACAACACCGACGACTGCCCCGACGGCATTGGGGGCTCCTGCGAACCGGCGGTATGCGGCGACGGCCACGTCCACGCCACGAACGAAGAGTGCGACGACGGCAACCACGACAACACCGACGGCTGTCTGGACGACACCGCCAACGGCGGCGCCTGCGAGGACGCGGTGTGCGGCGACGGCTTCGTGTTCGACGGGGTGGAGACCTGCGACGACGGAAACCACAACAACACCGATGACTGCCCCGACGGCGTGTCCGGCACCTGCGACCCGGCCACCTGCGGCGACGGCTTCGTCCACGCGACCGCTGAGGAATGCGATGATGGTGCAGCCAACAGCAACACAATCCCAGACGCCTGCCGACCCGTCCACTGCGTGCTGGCCAGCTGCGGCGACGGCGTAATAGACACCGACGAAGAATGCGAGCCGCCCAACACCTCTACCTGCGACGATCAATGCCAGGACATCAGCGGTGGCCCCTTGGACCCCAATGGTTGCTACATGATCTTCCCCGCTCCAGCCCACACCTGCGCCTTTGGATATGTAGAATTCTCCTTCTCCTGCACGACCTTCACCGTGTTCGGCGGCACCAACATCACGGTGACCACCAACACCAACTCGACCCACGGCCAGCCCTGTCCCATGAGCGGCAACATCGACGCAGCAGGCGTCTTTTCCGCCACGTGCACCCTCTACGGCGACTGCGACGAAATCTACACCATCAGCGGTACCTTCACCGACAGCGACAACTGGACGGGAACCTTCACCTCCAACTACGTTGAAAACGTGGCGGGCGGCTGCGGCGGCTGTACCTCCCCCCAGTGGAACCTGACGGGCCAAACCACCTCCTGCCCCTGCCCATAGCGTCCCCGCTCAGAACCGCTTCTCAAAGCACCAGAGGAAATCCATGCATCCAGCGTTTTTTGATCGGGTCGAGACCATCGTCCTAAGGGATCCCCTGGCGGAGCTTCTGGGCGCCCTGGAGGGCGGGCGCATGGAGCTGCGCTACCTGGACGTAGTGCACCTGGCGGGACACTCCTGCCCCACCGTGGCCGGGGCCTTCCTCATGGCGGCCCGGGGGCTGGCGGAGCTGTACGGTGACGAGCTCCCTGTGCGGGGTGACATCGAGGTGGCGCTTGAGCATCCGCAATCGGTGGGCGTCACCGGCGTCCTGGGCAATGTCCTGGGATTCATCACCGGCGCCGCGGCCCAGGGCGGGTTCCACGGCCTCGGGGGACAGTTCGTTCGCCAAAACCTGCTCTCCTACGAGCAACCCATGGACGGTCTGGTGCGCCTCACCCGGCGAGACACCCGGGGGCGGGTGACCGTGCGCTACGATCCCACGCACATCCGGCCGGATCCCGCCATGGGAGGATTGCTCGACAGGTGCCTGGGCGGCCAAGCCACGTCCGACGAGCGAGGCCACTTCGCGCGCCTCTTCCAGGCGCGGGTGAAGACGATCCTCTGCGACCACGCGGACGATCCACGCCTCGTGGTGGTACAGCGATGCGCCCCCGAAGCGTGATCGCCGCGGAGGCGTGATTGCCGCGAAGACGTGAGCACCGCGAAGACGTAAGCGCCGCGAAGACATAAGCGCCCCGCCCTCGGATCCGGAGAGGCTACATCCACATCATGTAGCAGATGGGAGGGGTGTCAGGCAGGGTGTCGGCGCACATGCCGCCCGAGCAGTCGCGGTCGCCCCGGCAGGGAACGTGGCAGGTGGGCCAGGCGCGCCCGCCAAAGTCCACGCAGGTCAGACCCGTGGGACAGTCCGCCGGGCAGGAGCAGGGGGTCCCATCGTCGCTCATGTCAAAGCTGGCCAGGCAGTACGATCCTCCGGCGGCGTCCTGGTAGCACTCGTACCCCGGCTCGCAGCCACCGACGGGGCACTGATCGACGCCCAGCATCGGCTCACACACCGCATAGGGTCCGTCGTCGGTGAACATGCACTGCTCCTGAGGTCGGCAGTCCGCGTCCACCGAGCAGGTGTGGGCACAGATGGAGAAGGGGCCGGTGAAGCCCCATTGAGCAAGGCACTCCAGGGAAGCATCGCACTCACAGTTGTACGTGCAATCCGCGCCGAAGCCACCGCCACCGGGCGGGATGGTGCTACAGAAGCAGTCCGCGTTGCCATCACAGGGGGTGACCTGGAACCCGATCTCCATGGAGGGGACGCCGCTGGTCCGCTCCACCACATGCCAGTCCCCCGAGCCCAGGCTGGGAAAGGTCAGAATCTCCTCGACGTACATCGCCATGCCGGGGCACTCCACCTGGGGCCCGGTGGTCTCCCAGATCCAGGCGGTGACGTAGATGGTGCGCTGACTCGGCTCGACGACGTAGTCCACCTGGGCCAGCCGCTGGCAACCACCGATGCGCAAGCCCACAGCTATCCGCGCGGTCTGGCCCTCGCTGATGGGCAAGTCCTGTATCGCGTACATGCTGTCCACCGACCAGGGCCGCAGCAGCTCGTACTGATCGCTTTCGCAGGTCCCGGAGCCACCGTCGGGCGGAACAATGGCCGCGTCCACCAAGACGCCGCTGTCGGGTCCCGGATCGACGTTGTTGTTGTTGTTGTCCCCGCCACCGCCACCGATGGTGCGACTACCACAGCCCAGTCCCAGCAACAGCATCAGCATCAGCCCAACGACCAACCCAAGGCCCACTTCGATCCGATGTCGCCTGAACATTCGCGGACTCCTTTCTGTGCGTCGCGTCTAACCGTCGCGTCTATTCGTCGGGGATCACATGCACAAAGAACGCCAGAAACGCCGCACCACAATGGAACTGCAATTTCAGTCAGTTACAGCGCCACACCTGGAGCAGACCCTCAAGAAACTGAGAGGCGACCTATTGATCCCAACGTTCTATGCCTCAAATACCGCGGGAAAACAACCAACGCAGCTAACCCGCGGTTTTCATAGATACCGCGGGAAAACAACCAACGCAGCTAACCCGCGGTTTTCATAAATACCGCGGAAAAACAATTGACGCGGTGGTTCCGCGATCCTAGACTGACACGATGACGGCTGCGCGAACATTCGTGGGCAGAAAGAGTGAACTCCTCCAGCTGGAGGAGTTCGTCACCGCTCCAGGTCCTGGATTCCTGCACCTGCGAGGACGTCGCCGAATCGGCAAGTCCTGGCTGCTGACAAAGTGGCTAAGCCGAAGGAAAGGGCTCTATTTCCAGGGCGAGCAGGACAGCTCGACCAAGCAGCTACAGCAAACACTGGCACGCCTGTGGGACGATCACATCGGCCGCCTGGACCTGAGCCTCATACGCCAGCGCGATCTGAGCTGGGAGATCATTTTCAAGCACATCACGAGAACCGCACAGCAGCACCGGGATCAGACCGTCCTGCTCGTGTTCGACGAGATACACTGGATTGCGAAGCGCAACTCCGGATTCGTCAGCAAGGTCAAGCGAGCCTGGCTTTCCTGGGAAAAGGCCGGAAACATCAAGCTGGTTATCTGCGGGTCGTCCAGCCGTTTCTTCGACGACAAAGTCTCCAAAGCGAGCAGCATCCTCCGCGGCCTGAGAACGCAGGCGGACCTATGGGTGAAGCCGTTCAGCCTTCGAGAGGTCAAACAGCACTTCTTTCCCAAATGGACTCCCGAAGAGGTCTGTCTCCTGTACATGATGATCGGGGGCGTGCCCTACTACCTCAACCAGGTTCCGAGGACCGCAAACTTCATCAACGCCGTCAATCGGGCGTTCTTCACCCGAACGACCATCTTTCTGGACGAACTAGACGAGCTCATCACCCTCGAATTCAACCAGACCACGAAAAGCAGGATTCGCCAGATCCTGGCGGCGCTCGGTCAGGCGGGCCGGACGGTCGCGCGCATCCACCAATCGACCCAGATCCCCGAATCATCTGTCCGGGAAGCCATCACCAAGCTCGTCGACTACGGCCTGGTCTTCGAAAAGACACCGCGGGGGGCAGGCGCCCGTAAAAACAAATCCCGAACCCAATACTACATGCGAGATTTCTATCTCAACTTCTACTTCTCGGTGCTGGCGAAACACGAGGCTAAAATCACCGAGAACGTGAAGGCCAACCTGTTCTCCAGGGTTCTCGCGTCCAAGTCCGGCTACTACATCCCCCAATTCACGGGGCTCGCTTTCGAACTGCTCATCGAGTCCATCATCAGCGGCCGGGCGAGCTCCACTCTGCAAGAGACGATCTTTAGCAAGCTCGGGATTCAGGAGACCGGCTACGAGTGGGGGCACTTCTGGCAGTGGGGCGAGACGCAGGTCGACCTGATCGTGGAGTCATCGGCCGACCGGGAGTCGCGGGTTCTCGAGGTCAAGTGGCTGAGCACCGACGCGGACGTGACGCGCGGGTACATCGAGCAGATCCAGGAAAAAGTCTACTATCCGCCCCGTGGCTATCGGATCAGCTACTACCTGGTCCTGTCAAAACCGCCAACGAGTGGACTCCGAAAAGCCGCTGACGAAAACGACGTCACTCTGATTGGCCTCGGCGATCTGTTTTGATCTTGTACTGAACCGGTGATGCGGGACCGCACTCACCACCCGAACCGCAGTCGGCGCCCGAGGCGCCCGAGGCGCCCGAGGCGTCCGAGGCGCAGGAGGCGCAGGACGCGCAGCCAGCGCAGTCAGAACCGAACTCCGCGCCGGTCTGGCTCTCGAAGATGGCCAGTCGGTTGATCTGGTTGGTGCCCTCGTAGATCTGCGTGAGCCGCGCGTCCCGGGCTGCCTTCTCCACGCTGGCGCTGTGCACGTAGCCGTGGTCCCCCAGCAAGGTCATGGCGGTGCGGCATACCTCCCAGGAGGTGTCCGCGCAGAAGACCTTGGCGATGGCGCCGGCCGCCCCGAAGGGCAGCCGATACCGGGTGGACTGCCACACCGTGGCCCGCATGGCCGACAACTTCATGAGCATGTCCGCCAGGGTGAGCTGCACGTCCTGGTAGTCCGACAGGGGGCGGTTGGCCAGCCGCGTCTCGTTGCAGAACCGCGCCGCGTGCTCAAAGGCGCCCCGGGCGATACCCAGGGCCATGGCGCCCACCACGGGCCGCGAGAAATTGAGCACGTTGCGGCTGATGGCCCAGCCGGCGCCCACCTCCCCCACCACGCGATCGTCGGGCACGAACACCTCGTCGAGGATCAGCTCCGAGGCGTCCGCCGCCCGCTGACCCATCTTGCGCTCGTGGCGGCCCACCTCGAAGCCCGCCATGGACTTGTCGAGCAAAAAGCAGGTCCACGTCTCCACGCCGCACCCCTTCTGGGCGGCAAAGAGCGTCACCCACCGGGCCACAGCGCCGTTGGTGATGAACACCTTGCGTCCGGAGATGCGGAACCCGCCGGCCACACGCTCGTAAAAGCACCCCAGCCGAGCCGACCGGGCGCCCTCGGTGTCCTCCACGTCGGAGCCGGCTCCAGGCTCCGTGATGGCAAAGGCTGCCATGGCCGGCTCGCCCGCTCGGATCTCCCGGTAGATACGCCCCAGCCAATAGAAATAGGCCTTGAGGTCACCCGACACGAACAGCGGCGCGATGCCCAGCTCGTGAGCCAACAGGGCCAACCCCAGGCCACCGTCCGCCGCGCAGAGCTCCTCGGCCTTGAGGACCGACGGCAACAGCAGCCCCCGCCACACGGCGGTGATCTGCAGGGTCCCCCAGGGCGGCGGCATGAGCTCGGTCCCAAAGCCCTCCCGGGCCGCGCGCAAAAAGAGCTCAGGAATATCCACGAAGTCCGGATCCCGGTCCGCGGCGAGCCCCTGGCACGACAGGTGGACCTCGGCGAAGTCACGGTACCGGTGGCGCAGCCGACGCAAGGGACGCGACAAAGTGTCCGTGTCATGGTCCCAGATGGGCCGCGCCTCCGTGTCAAAGAGGAGCCGCCCCAGGGGACCGAGGCGCTCCCGGGCTCCAACGGGTCTGATCCCGTCGCTCATGACACACCTCCAGGATTCGTCGCGCAAAGGAGCCGCAGGGTGTTGGGCTCGATGGCCATGGCCTCGAGGGTCATGGCGTCCCGGAGCCGCTTCTCCAGGCGGTACTCCTCCATGTAGCCGTAGCCGCCAAGCACCTGGAGGCTGTCGGTGACCGCCCGGCCGCACTCCGCACAGCAACGCAGCTTGGCCGCGAAGGCCCGCCACAGTGGCGTCTGGTCCTCGCCGTCGCCGTCACCGCCGGCGTCTGGTACGACGCCCGGGGCCGCGGCCTCCCGGAGCCAGGCCGACGCGGCAGCCACCCGCGACGCGCTGTCTCCCAGCAAGAGCTGTACGGCGGGGTGATCCTCAATCTGAGCGCCGCCCTGGAACCGCTCCTCGGCGTAGCGCCGGGCCTCCCGCAAGGCGCCCCGGGCGTTGCCCACGGCCAGGGCGGCCAGGCCGAGCATCAGACGCCGCACATGCGCCTGGGGCGTGGCGGACGCGGACGCGGACGCGAGCCGCCGAGAAGGCGACACCCCCACGGCATCGAATTGCAGGTGCGCCACCGAGGCCGCGGCCAGGCCCATGCGCGACTCTACCGACGCAGTGGTCAGACCCTCAGCCTCCGCGGCCACCAGGGCCCGCTCCCAGCCGTGATCCCCCGCGGCGAAGACCACATACCGGCGCGTACCCGGCGCGCCGTACACAAAGTCGCAGGCGCCCATGAGCCCCCCCGCGCCGAGGTGCACCGCGCCCGGAGGCGGCGTCTGGAGCCCGGACCAGGACACACGCCACCCCCGACCAAAGAGCGCCACTGCCACGGGTCCGCCAATCGATTCTTCTCCGACCAGCGCCTCACCGGCCATCTCCTCGCCGACCAGCTCCAGCGCCCCCAGTCCGGCGAAGTGCACGCAGGCCGCCACGCCCGCGCACTCCACGGCCAGCTCCTCGAGCACCGCCACCGAGGCGGCGGCCCCCTCCTGTACGCTCGCCCTCCCCCACACACCGTACTCAAAACCCGCGCCATCCGGATCCGCCGAAGCCAGGATCCCGGCCTCGGCGGCTCGGACCAGCACCCCCTCCAGACCGCCCAGATCTCCGTCCCGCCCCTCGGTGCCCACCAGGGGCGCCACCTCCCGCCGGGCGAACCGCCGGGCTGTCTCCCGCATGGCGTTGAGCTGCTCGGTGTCCATGTTTCGTCTCCCGAGTTTCACGTTTCAGGTGAAGGTAACCACGTGCTCCCCAACGCCGTCGACGGGGTCGCTGCCAAGGAACCCCTCCAGGGGCCGCACGTCCCGCTCCACCACCTTGCCCGACGGCAGAATACCGCTTCGCTCCAGATAGTACCGCGTCATGAACGGACGGGGCGATACATCCAACTCCCCGATGGCGCCGGCCACCTCATGATCCCCCAGCTCCAGAAAGCTGCCCAGGGGCCACAGAGCATTTCGCACCATGCCCACCTGCGGGATCACCGTGCGGATCAGCTCACCACCGCGTACCGAGTAGGTCACCAGGGGCTTTCGATCCGGGCTCACCATGCCGCGCTTGACCACGCGCAGGGTCAGGATGTGCCGTCCGCCCTCGGCGAGCCGGCACTCATAGTGCTCGGGCGTATTGGCGAAGTGCATGTCAGCCACGAACTTGGTGTAGCCCCACTCCCCGCGCCCGGCGTCCCGGGCCACGGTCCGGGTCACCGGAAGATGCAACACCAAGTTGCCAAACCCCGGATACCGCGCCTCCAGCAGCCCCGCCAGAACTCCCGATAGCACCGGTACGGCAGGCCGATCCCCATGCACCGTAGGCACCACCACAGCCACCTCTCCGTAGGGACCAATGGAGGTATCTACGTAGTTGAAGGCCGCCACCCCCACCATGGCTCGCCCACCGGGCAACCGCACGGGGTGCAATCGGTCCGAAGGCATCAGCGCCCGCACCCGATCAAAGTCTGCCGTATGAAACGACACAAACACGTCGTCCCGAAAGTACAGAATCGGCAGGTCAAAGGTCGCGCCCCCCCGCACCACCTCCATCCCCGGCCGCGTATTCGCAAAGAAGTCCGACATCACTCACTCCATGGGCGCGTTGAACCCGCTCACAAAGTATCACAGCGTCGACAGATCCGTGTTGGGTCAGAGCCCTCTAATTCTCAACAATCGTCACCGGCACAGCGCTGAGCCTCGCGCCAAAGCTAATGGCGTCGGGCTCGCCGTCGCCGTCAGTGTCGATATCCGGCCGCAGCGCCGAGTTCACGAGCGCGTTGCACTTGAGCTCCGAAACCGTGATCACAGGTGGGTCCACGTCGCCTTCGCACGCGCCCTCCCCGTTGACAATGGATTCGCAGCCGGGGATGTGCTCGAGCACCACGCAGTTGCCATCAAACAGACTCACCAGAGTCCTTGATTCATCGTTGTCCGGATCGGATGAGATGATGTGGTTGATCAACTCAGCCAACCGAGGCAGCAGCTCGTCGTACACCCGCGCATGCGAGATGCAGCCTCCCACGTCGACCTCCTGCCACCCCGCGGCGGTGACGTCCCCCTGCACGATATATTGGTGGAGTTCCACCAGGACCGTTCCGCCCACATCGGGCCAGGGTATCGGGAACCGCAGAGTACCGGACGTGAACGGCCTGCCGTAGAGCCGCTCCGAGTCCGGGCCACACAGGCCCACGTCGACGCTTGCGTCGGGGGCCAGGCGGACCTCATCACTACCGTCGAAGACCGGGGTGGCGTCACTCACTCCGGCGAGGAGCTGCACAAGCGACGCGGGGCCGGTATCCGCCGGATAGTCACCAAAAACTCTCGCCACCAGGAGCAGCCTACCCGATTCGATATCCAGGGCGATCTCCTGGTCCAGGTCGTTTCGTGTGCGCTCGTTGATCGCGTGGGCTATCAGCCCCCATCTGTTGTCGATCTCGCCGTCACCATCCAGGTCCACCCCTATGTCCGGCTCCCCGGGATTATAGAAGATTGCACGATACGCGCTCACCAGGAAATCCTGGGGCGCCGAAGCTACCAAGGCCGGGTCGCAGGCGTCACTGCAATCTGAGCAGCTCCAGTAGGTCTCACAAAGCTCCGCATCGCAGACGCCGTCGACGACGCATCCCATCGGGTAGACGTCCAAATCCTCGGGCTGACGCGCGTAGCAACGATAGTCCGTCGGACAAGCAAAGGGCTTGCAGACGTACCCTTGCGGGCACGTGTCCCGGTCGCTCGGATGGCATGAGATCACTCCATCCAGGGAGCTCTCCTCACACCCCGCGGTCACCAGCACTGCACAAATCGTCAGAGAAAAGAGAGAGCCCAATCCAAGGCGCATCATAAGTCCTCCCCACAATGTCCATGCTCCCATTAGAGCATGTCTCTCAGTGAAGACCCAGCGAATGCGGATGCGTGGTGCAATAATCAGAGGCCGAGGAGGCGGTCTTGGAGGAGCTGGCCCCAGGAGGTGGGTTCGAGGGGCATGTCGATGCCGCAGCCGCCCCAGGAGTTTTCCACCAGGAGGTTGGGGGGGCAACGTTGGTGGAAAGTCCAGGCGAGGTAGGGGATCTGCAGGGTGTCGGCGCTGTTCATGAGCGTGGTGCAATCCGCTTCGGTCATGTAGCTACTGGCGGGGCCGAACTCGCCGATGATCACGGGTAGAGTCTCGGACGGCGTCTCGAAGAGGCTGGAGAACTCGGACGCTGGGTCGTAGACGTGGGTCTCGTACACAATGTTGTCGCCGCCGCCGGCGGTGATGGGGTGGGTGAGGTAGTAGTCCAGGTTTCGGGCCCAGGCGCGCGTTCCCTGCACAGCCACCAGGTGGTGTGGGGCGGAGGCGGCGTCCTCCACGTCGCGGATGGCCTGCACGGTGTCGTTCATGGCGGTCCAGCAGTCCGCGTCCTGGCTGCCGTCGAAGTTGTACTCGGGCTCGTTCACCAGGCCAAAGAGCACGTAGTCGTAGTTCAGGAAGGTCTGGGCGAGGGTCTGCCAGGCGGTGATGGTGGCGGCCGTGGGCCAGCCCTCCAGGCTGTGGCCGGGATCGATCCACAGGGACACCAGAACGTAGGCTCCGGGCTTTTCGCCCACGTGGTCCACGATATCCACGATGTCAGCCAGGTAGTCCGCGTCGTCTAAGAAAGACTGCCAGTGCACACGCCCGTCCGCCGAGGAGTAGGACTCCAGGGTGAGCCGCAAAAAATCCGCGCCCCAATCATCCACCAGGGCGTCGACGCGACGCTTCACCTCGTTGGCGTCCGGCGCGCCCCAGGTGCAGGCGTTGCACGAGCGGGTGTCATGAACGTTGGCGCCACACCCCTGCCACACGGTGCCGTCCGGGAGGTAGATGCGATTGCCACTGGTGTACAACCACCGCCCACAGGCCGCATGACCCGCGCAGTCCGCGTCGTCGCAATCCACGTCCAGGTCTCCGTCATCGTCCGCGCCGTTGTCGCAAATCTCCGTGGGAGGCTGATTGTTGGTATTGGTATTGACGTTGGCGTTAACGTTGACGTTGACGTTGGCGTTGGCATTAACGTTGGTGTTGGTGTTGACGTTGGTGTCGCCGCTATCGTCACCGCAGGCCGCTCCGAAGAGTGCCCCGAAAGCGAAGACAAACAGAAGAGCTGCTCCCAAGATCCCCCGTGAATCGTCTCTCATCCTCACCCTCCTCGGAATGTCATTGTTGCACCACCACCCAATGTTTCTGGTTTCAAAACCGTGGGAGATTCTATACGCTAAGAGAAATAGCCCGGTAATTGCAAGTCGAGGATTGTGATCATGACTAGACATTCTTTCAAAATTCCATTTGGTTTTCTGAGTATCGCGGTGCTGGTGGTGGGCGCTACGGGGTGTGGCTCGGTCAAACCCACCTGGGAAAATGACGGCTCCTCATCCAACACCAACTACGACTACGACGGCGCCATCATCCCCCCGGACGCGGACTTCAGCTCCACGGGCTCTATCTCGGGCACGGTGTGGATGCCGGGCAACGGGCCGGGCCAGGTGGAGACGGACCACGAGATCCCGGTCTTCGACGCGCTGATCTACCTGAGCAACGCCAAGCCGGCGGCCATGCCCCGGGAGGTGTACTGCGAACAGTGCGTGGATCCGCCCAGCCGGTACGTGACCACGGACCACCAGGGCCAGTTCCTCATGGACAACGTCTTCGCCGGCTCCTACTGGCTCGTCATCCAGAAGGGACACTTCCGGCTGTCCCAGCAGATCACCATCACCGAGCAACAGGATCTTGAGCTCACCATCGAGCAGTCCACCCTGCCGTCGGTGCAGGACTATGACAACGGTAAGGAGATCCCCAACATCGCCCTGGCCAGCGGCAACTACGACCAGATGGAAGACATCCTCGGCAAGATGGGCATAGGGGCGGTGGACTCCAACGGCGCCTTTGACGGCCCCACCGCCGCGGGCAACTTCGCAGTCTATGCCAACGGGGGCAACATCGACGGCGTGGCCCAGTCGTCCCTGGAGCAGCTCGTGGAGGACTACGACACCCTACGGCAGTACCACATCCTGTTCATCCCCTGCGCCTCCCAGACCTACGGGTCCGGTTCAGGGCTCTCAGAAGCCCCCGTCGCCGTGCTGGAGAACCTACGGCAGTTCGTTTCCGACGGCGGAAAGCTCTACGTAACGGACTGGTCCGGGGAGTACGTGGACAACGTCTTCCCCGAGCAGATCCGCTTCGCCTCGGACCACGACACCCCGGCCAACGCCTGGGACGGCACGAGCTGGAACTCCTCCCTGTTCAGTGACTCCGACGGCTCGCCCTCCTACACGTCCGAGCACGCCCTCGCCCTGGATCCGGACATCTCCAAATGGCTGGACGGCCAATACGGCCCCATCATCGAGGGCTGGGGGACATACGGCGTGGGCACCTACGACGCCAGCGCCTTCGAGGTAGAAGGCAACTGGGACCACATCGTGGAGACCGTTCCCGTGCAGCTCGGCCTGGACTCCGAGGGCTTCCCCATCATCGACACGCCGCGCGAGTTCATCATCGGCGACGAGGCCGGCACCCCCAACACGTGCATTGGCAACGCCGGATGCACGCCCCTCACGGTGACCTTCGAGCCCGTGGGTTGCGGCCGGGTGCTATACTCCACCTACCACACCACCGAATCCGCCCACACGGGGCTCGTACCCCAGGAGCGGATCCTGGCCTATCTCATCATGGAGATCGGTGTCTGCAAGTCCGGCCCCATCGTCCGCTGATCCCCTGTCGCCCGCTGATCCCCCAACTGCCCGGAAAAAAGTAGAAAACTTGCCCAATCCCCCTGCCCACCCGATGGTGGGAGGATGAGTGGTGACCGGCAAGACAGCGCGCGCGCCCTGCGAGATGGAGAGCTGTTGCTCCTGTCTAACGTGTCCAACGCGGCAAGCTTGGGTCCCATGGCCCAGATGGCCCGCCCCGAGCCCATGAGCAAACTCCTGGAAGTCTTGGAGCGCCGCAGCCAACAACAGAACCAACAACAGAAGCAGCAACAGAGTCAACACCGCCAAAGCCGGCCACGCCGTCGCAAAGACGCGAAGCAGCGCCTCGTGTCCCAGTGGAAGCAGACCCTGGCTCTCAGCTCGGTCACGGCCCGCAAGCTCGTGACCACCCCACAGCCCGCGCCCAAGGCGACGCCCCGTCGGGCCCCGCCCAGGCCGCCCAATCCCCTGCGCAGCCCCGGTCCCACGGACGTGAGCCGGATCCGCCGGGAGGATCCCAGGAAGTCCACCGCGCCAGCGCCCGCGCCCAAGCCCATTATCGCCGCCGCGCCCACGCCCGAGCCCATTGTCGCGCCCGCGCCTCCAGACCGTACGCCCACACCGTCGCGCTGGATCCCGACCCTTCCCTCCCTGTCGACGCGCATCGCCGAGGCGGCGGTTCAGACCGCGGGCACCCTCCTGCTCGCCCTCGCCGTGAAGACCGGCACCGCGCTGGCGAACCTCGCAGCCACCTGATCCACTTCCGGGAGCCAACTGATCCACTTCCGGGGTGGAAACCTGTGCTACGGGATCCGCATCTTGTAGGTGTACTTCATGTCGAAGGCCGAGCCAATGCAGGACCCGAGCCACTTGCCCCAGCCCAACCCGGTGGCAGCGTCCTTGACCACGAAAAAAGGCAACTGGTGCGCCGCCCGCCGGCAGTGCTTGGCCGCGTATTTGTACGTGCGGCGGCACGCCGCGGGCGTGATCTTGAACAGCTTCACCATGGCGCCGACGATGACCTTTCCGGCTCTATTGACCTCCCCACACATCTTCCGCTCCACCACCGGGAAATAGAGCTTCTCCCAACGCTGGGTGGAGCGGCCGGGCGCTGCCTGGGTGGGCAGCACAAAGACGACGGCGGACAGGGTGAGCGCAAAAATCGTGAGTTTCATGGTTGACCTCAAATGATGTACGGGATGAACGCCCGGCGTTCTTGTGGGTAGTCGGGGAAAGTCTCGCGGTACCAGCGGTGATTGGACAGGGCCCGGGGCGCGAGGTTGGCGGCGGTCCACACGGCGAAGGCGAGGCCGGAGATGGACCAGGTGGCCACGGCCCAGCCCGTCCACTCGATGACCTCGCCGAGATAGTTGGGGCACGAGACGTACCGGTACATGCCGCCGCGCGGGATCTTGTAGCCGCTCTCTGAAGGCTTACGGAGCGCAAACAGGACCTGGTCGGAGTGCTGGTTCATGGCAAAGCCCACGAAGAACAACGAGACCCCGATGAGGAACCGCGGATCCGAGAGCCACGCAGTGGAGTACGAGGGCCCCAGGGTGAACAGATACCGGCCGTTGATGTAGGCATTGACCCCGTTGAACAGGATCGCCATGCCAAAGATCGTCAACGGCATCTGCTTGCCCCCCCCGCGGCGCCGGAAGGGAAAGACGAAGGAGCGGTTCAGGTAGTGGAGCAGCCACATGCCCAAAAACACCAACGCCACCGGGCTGGTCGTTCGACTCCCCAACAGGAACCACATCACGAACATCAGGGGCGCGGGCGCCTCCATCACCACCCAACCCACCGTGGCGTTGATCTGCGGCCCCCAGCCCCCGCGATTGTGGCGGCCATAGGGCGCCACAATGAACAGCAGCGCCACGAAGACCACGGCCGACAAGATGAACCAACCCGAGACCAGGCCACTGAAGATTGTCTGTTCGGACATAATCGCCTATCTGGTCAGTTCCCCGGCCTGATCGAACCAGGCGAAGGTGTCCTCGATGGTCTCTCGCAGCGGACGTGGATCAAAGCCCAGCTCCCGGGCGGCCTTGGCGTGGCTCATGCGGGTGTTCCCGCTCAGCACCGACAGTGACTCCGACGTGAACAGGGGCCGCTGTTTACGCAGCCGCGCATACCCCATCACAAAGGGCGCGCCGATCTTGGCCAGGAACATGGGCAGGACGGTCGTCGGAGTCTTCGCACCGGTGACCTCACCGACCATCTCCGACAGCCCAAGCATGGAGATCCACTCGCCGCTCAGCAGATAGCTCTCCCCGGTCTTGCCCTTCTCCTCCACCACCATGGCGCCCTCCACCACGTCTCGCACGTCCACCCAGGTGTACCCACCCGGAACCAGCGCAGGTATCCGCCGGTGATACAGCCCCAGGAGCATCTCGCCCTGGTGAGACGGCCTGAAGTCGCAACGCCCAAGCACCGCACCGCAGTTGATGATCACCGCGTCGATCCCCCGCTCCACACCGGCCAACACCTCTCGCTGGCCGAGGGCCTTGGTGCGATCGTACAGGAGGCAGGGGCCCGTGTCGGCCAGGGGCCGGGTCTCGTCCAAGGGCTCATCCACGGGCTTCTGGGCCAGGGCGTGGATGGAGCTGAAGTGCACCAGCCGGCGCACTCCGGCGCGCTCGCAGGCGTCGAGCACGTTGCGCACGCCCTGGACGTTCACCGCGTGCACCTCGTCCTCATCCGCCGCCGAGATCACGATGCGCGCCGCCAGGTGATAGACAACGTCCGCCCCCTCAAAGGCGCGCACCAGGCTGTCGACGTCCTTCACCGACGCCGACACCCGCTCCACATCCAGACCATCGATGGCCCGGGTGTCTTGATGCACCACCGCGCGGACGTCCCGGCCCTTCTCCATAAGCCCACGCACCAGATTGCCGCCGATGTGTCCCGACGCACCTGTAACAACTACCGTCATCTATAAGTCTCCACTTTCTCCCGTACCCCGGGGACCATAAGTCACCCCAGGTAGCAGGCGCAAGTCGGCACCCCTCTCACGACTTCCCTAGACACCTACATGGCCGTTGGACTATTATTGAACGGTACCGAAAGTAGTGAGGGGCAATGTCTATCAGTTTCAGATACTATCGCCACCTACTCATGTGGCTTGTCATGGTGACAGCCCTCGGCGTTACCGGGGGGTGCTCTTTCGACAAGAGCGGGTTGGCGAGACCCGGCGACGCGGGTCAGAACAACAGCGGTCCCCCGGACGCGGCGATCGTCGCCGATGGTACCGTTTGGTTCGACGCCCAGCCCGGGTCCGACGCCCAGCCCGGATCCGACGCTGAGCCCGGATCCGATGCCCAGCCCGATGCCCAGCCCGATGCCCAGCCCGATGCGTACGTGCCGCCCTGCACGGGGGACACCTGGGAGTGTCTGCCCGACGGCACGGCGCGGGTGTGCCAAGACGATGCCTGGGTGGCCGTAGGAGCCTGCCCCCTGGGCTGTGACGTGACCGCGCGGGAGTGCAATGTACCGAGCAACGTGCCCGGAGATCTCATGGACGAAGGAACCGGAGCGCTGGAGCTGGATTCGAACGACTCCATTGTAACCATTTACACGGACACCGGTGAAATCGACGGCGCGGACGGACAGATACGTCCCCCGATGGTTGGCCTCCACGGTCCCAGCGGAATCTACTACGAGCAGCGTTCGCAGGGGCCCGGCCCCGGGTTGGGCGTCTTCGTAGTCCAAGGGCTGACCATCGACACAACCGTTGTGGTCAACGTGGTGGGCACCCGTGCACTGGTGCTGCTGGTGAACGGCGCAGCCACGATCAACGGAGTCATCAACGCTACGGCCCGTGGAAATCTCGGCGGCCCGGGCGGATTCAACGGCGGCGCTCCATCGCAGTCGGGTGACGGCTCCTGCGGCGGCTTACCGGGACTGGGAGGAGTGGGAGGGCCGACGGGACACGGTTGCATGTCCGGCAGCGGTGGCGGAGGTCACGCAGGTGCGGGCGGCAGCGGCGGCAACTCCACCTGCGGAAGCCAAGCCTCGGGCGGCGCCGGCGGAGTAAACGGCTGTGGCTATGTAGAGCTGGTGCCCCTGATGGGCGGGAGCGGCGGCGCCGGGGGCGCGCCCATCCCAATCATCAATCCCCCCGCCACCAATCCTGTCAGCCCCGGCCCGGGGGGCGGCGGCGGAGGCGCGATCCAGATCTCGGCGAGCGGCGGGATCATCGTGGGCGCCTTCGGCGGAATCAACGCCGGCGGCGACGGTGGCCGAGAGTGCACCAGCGCCGGTGGCGCGGGCGGCGGGGCGGGCGGCGGTATCCTCCTGGAGGGGCCCACCGTTATGCTGCTGGGCGGCGGCAGGCTGGCGGCCAACGGAGGTGGAGGTGGAGGCGGTGACTGCTCGTGACAAGACTGGGATTCTGGCCAGTTTGGCCAGATTGGACAGCTAGGCAACCTCCCCGCCGATGGCGGCGACGGCCACTGGGTAACCAACGTAGCCTACGCAGGAGATGGCGGTGAAGGCGCGGCGTTATCGGGCAACTCGTACGGTTCCGTCGGGCAGTCCATCGATGACGCCGGCGGCGGCGGCGGCGGCATCGGACGCATCCGGGTGAACAGCTCCTCGACAGCGAACCTCAGCGGCACCCACAGCCCGTTCGCATCCACCGGCCCGCTCAACGCCCTGGCTCCCCCCATCGTGGCGAACTAAAAAACGACCTACGGAACGGCCGCCTTTGCAGACCATTCGCATCACCACGCTGATTGAGAACAGCCGGCTGGAGGACCGCCCCGACCTGGTGGCGGAGCACGGGGTGTCGCTTCACGTACAGTTCGATGACACCTCCCTGATCTTCGACACCGGCGCCAGTGGGGCCTTCGCCGACAACGCCGTCCGACTGGGCGTCGACCTGGGGGAGGTACACCTCGGGGCGATATCCCACCACCACTATGATCACGGCGGCGGGCTGGAGCGGTTCTTTCGGGAGAACCACCACGCTCCGGTGTACCTCGGTCGCACCGACCTGGGCGTCTGCCACGCTCGGGTCCTGGGCCTGTTGCACCGCCACATCGGCTTCGATCGGCGTCTGCTCGACGACCACCCCGACCGGTTACTCCCCGTGGAGGGAACGCGCGAGCTGGTGCCGGGGGTCTTCGCCCTCACCCACATCCCCACGCCCCACCCGGTGCCGCCGGGCAACCGGGTCATGTACCTGAAGCAAGGCGACACCTTCGTCCCCGACGACTTCGACCACGAGCTGCTGCTGGTGATCCGGAGAGACGACGGTCTGGTGGTGATCACCGGCTGCTCCCACCGGGGGATCCTCAACATCGTGGAGGCAGTGGTAGCCCGCTTCCCCGCGGAGCGCATCCGCGCCCTCATCGGCGGGTTCCACCTCATGGGGTTGCCCTCCCCAACCACCCAGGGCGGCAGCCGAGCAGACCTGGAGCAGTTGGCCAGGGACCTCGGCCAACACCCCATCGACCGCGCCTACACGGGCCACTGCACCGGCGATGAGGCGTACGAGGTCCTACACTCCATCCTCGGAGACCGCCTCACCACCTTCCCCACGGGAAGTGTAATTGAGCTCTAACCGTCAGCCTCTTGACCGATAGCCCGCATCTTTGTGAAGCCACTGTGATCAACTATTGCAAAACCCTGACCGTCATGGAGAAACTGTACCTGTGCTTCAATGCGCTCCGACCTCCCTTCTGCAATCAGTTGGTGGTGGAGGGCACCGGCAGGGTGGACGAGACCGCCCTGCGACGAGCTCTGCGGCTCACGAGCCGGGTCAATCCCGGGACGACGCTGAAGGTCGTCGGGGTTCTCGGTCGCATGCGGTGGGTGGGCGGACCTGTCCCCCGATTGACTATCGTCAAGCGCTCCTCGTGGGACGGTTTCAGCCACAGGAACGCGCCCTTCCTGCACAATACGCTGGATCCGGAGACCGGCCCGACCTGCGAGATCCAGGTTGTGGAGGGGCCGGACAAGACGTTCTTCGTGTTTCGGAGCCTGCACGCGGTGATGGACGGCGCTGGACAGCGGGCCTGGGCCAGCGACTTCTTCAGCGCGCTGAGGGGAGACCAGCCCAAGGGACATCCCGACGCGGTCTGCAGCGCCAAAGCGGCCCGGTCTCTGACCTCCGAGCACATGGAGTTTCCGCAGCCCGATGGTCTCCCCCCCTGTGGTCCGGCCGATGGGATCACCTCGGGAAACGACCACCAGTGGCGCCGCGTCACCATCGCACTCCCCAAGACCTCGGCCCTGCTCGCCGACGTCGCGATCCGACTGGGAGTAGAGGCCCGCGGACATGGGCAGGGGGTGGTGCGGCTGAACATCCCGGTGGACTTCCGCTACTTCTTCCGGGAAGTTCGCACCACGGCCAATCTGATCGGTCCGCTCTTCATGGAGATCGCCCCCACGGAGACCAGAGCGTCCTTTCTGGCGGAGATGAAACAAAAGCTCAAGCACCGAGAACACGCCCGCCGGCCGTGGGGCTACGACGCGTTCTCCTGGCTGCCGATGCCCCTGCTGACCATGGTGCTCAAGCGCGCCTTCGCCAGGGAGCACGCGAAGGGACGTTACGCCTTCTCCGCCACCCTCTCTGATGTGGGAGCCTACACCGCGCGAGACTGCTCCGCGGGCGGGTTCACAGCAAGCGCGGCGTTCGCCATTCCGCCCATGGCCGACCAGCAGTGCTTCATCTGCTTGAAGGGCTTCGAGGATCGTACCCACGTCGTGGTCGGCATGCCATCGGTGTTCTGCTCACACGGTCGCCTGGACCACCTGATGGTTTCGCTCGTAGATGCCATCACAGCGAACACCACGCCAAGGACATAGATCTACGGTAAGGCGGGCTACCAATCTTCGTCAGAGGTGGTATGGTCTTAGGGTTAGGCTTGACCCTATTGCCATATTCGGAAGCGAGGCACGTGAATGCACGACACGGTGGTGCTCTTGGTTGATGACGAAGCGGACTTCGTCGAAATCATGACAAAAAGACTGAAGAAGCGATCCTTTCATGTGGAGGTGGCCTTCAGCGGTCCCGAGGCGCTCGAGGTACTCGAGAATACCGAAAAGGTCGACATCGTGCTGCTGGACGTGAAGATGCCCGGCATGGACGGCATCGAGGTGCTCAGCCACATCAAGGAGCACAGCCCCTTGGTGGAGGTGATCATGCTCACGGGCCACGCCACGGTGGACAGCGCCGTGGAGGGCCTCAAGCTAGGCGCCTTCGACTACCTGATGAAGCCCTGCGACATCAAGGTCCTCATGCAAAAGCTCAACGCGGCCATGAAACGGAGACAGCAGCAAGTCGAGGAGGCCATGGAGGCCCGAACCCAGGACATCATCCTCCGACACGGCCGCTAGGCCCTTTTCCCCAGGGCCACCCCCGACACCCCTATGCCGCGCCGCGCACCTCTCTGGTTCATCCTCGTGATTGTTGGCCAGCTACTGATGGCCACGGGAGATGCACGCGCCGACGCCGCGGACTACAGCCCCCACAACTTCGAATGGCAGGGCACTTCAAGGCTCTTTGAGCTGGCCGCCGAGCGCGGCTTCAGCATCGAGACCCGGTCCAACCTCGACTGGAAAAAGATCGAAAAACGTCACATCCTGCTCTTCCTGTATCCCACGGCGCCGATCCCGTCCGAGAAGCTCGTGGCGTACCTGCGGGGGGGCGGTCGCGTGATCCTCGCCGATGACTTCGGCTCCACCGCAGAGCTGCTCGAAAAGCTGGGCGTGCGTCGCGTCCCGGTGAACGGCGCCCGACTCAGCCGGTTGCACGCGGAGAACCCAGCGCTGCCCATCGCCACTCCCCTCACGCCCCATCCCCTGAACAACGGTATCCCAGAGCTGGTGACCAACCACCCGGCAGCCTTCGACACGCAGCTCCCCGCCATCTTCGGCTTCGAGCCCGCCGGCGGTGCGCTGGTGGTAGCCGCCACCCTGGGTCGTGGCCGCATCGTGCTGATCTCCGACCCCTCCGTCTTCATCAACCGGATGCTCAAATTCCCCGGGAACGAGGCCTTCACCCGACGGCTCCTGGGCTATCTGGGGCGACCGGGCGAGGATAGCTATGTGGTCTTTACGCAGCACTTCACCGAGACGGGCTCTCCCAAGCCCACCGTGAAGGTGAGGGTTCCCCCTCCGCCAGGGCTGTCGGCCATCCTCGCCGACGCCAACACCCTCCTGGCGGAGTTCAACGAGTACATGCTGGACCGGGTGTGGATCATGCCCATCGCCACACTCTTCGCCGGCCTGCTCCTGGCGCTGGCAGTCTGGGTGATCCCCATGATGCGGCCCCGGTACGACGCTAGCTGGACCCGGCCTGGAGAGGGCCCACCGCCGGCGCGCTACGCACGGGATCTGGAGCCTTACATGAGCGGCAGCCCGCGCAAGATGAACTTCGCCTACCCGGCCGCGGTGTTTCGAGACGTCATGGACGTGGACCTGGAACAGACCCTCGGCGTTGCGGCGCCCCTGGCCACCATGGATGAGCCGGCCTTGCGTCGCATGGTACAGAAGCGGGCCGGCGCCGAGGCGGAGCGACTGTGTACCCTGCTCATTGGACTCACGCGCCGTATCCCCCACCGGGAGATGGTGACCCCCTTTACCCTGACTCCACGCTACAGCTTCCGCGAGCTCAAACGGCTCCAGGACTGCGGCCGTCTCCTCCTGGAGGCCCTGCGCCCAAGCGACGGAACCCCCAATCAAACCGCAACCGACGAACGGACGACAACGAACGGATAATTGATGCAACCCACTGGCATTGAAAAGCAGCAACTGGACCAGGTGAGCCACCTGGTGTCGGCCATCCAGCAAGAGATCGCAAAGGTGTACATCGGCGATCCCACCACGGTACAGGTACTGCTCACCGCCCTGGTGGCCCGGGGCCATGTCCTGCTCGAGGGCGTCCCCGGCGTGGCAAAGACCACCCTGGTGAAGGCCTTCAGCACCACCCTGAGCTGCAGCTTCAAGCGGATCCAGTTCACGCCGGATCTGCTCCCTTCGGACATCACCGGCACCTATATTCTGGACATGCGGGAGAACACCTTCGTGCTCCGAGAAGGGCCCATCTTCGCGCAGATCGTGCTTGGGGACGAGATCAACCGCGCACCGGCGAAGACCCAGTCGGCCCTGTTGGAGGCCATGCAGGAGCGTCAGGTCACCATTGACGGTCAGACGCGCCACCTGGAGCCGCCCTTCATGGTGCTCGCCACTCAGAACCCCATCGAGCATGACGGCACCTACCCGCTGCCCGAGGCCCAGGTGGACCGATTCATGATCAAGCTGGAGCTGGCCTATCCGCACGAGCAAGCGGAGATGCAGATGCTCGAGACCTATAACAAGCCCCTTCCCGAGCTGCACTCCCTGCTGGAGGCCGAGCAGATCGTGGCCCTGCAGGACCTGGCCGAGCAGGTGCACATCGAGCGTGAGCTGATCCAGTACGTGCTGGGGCTCGTCACCTTCACCCGGACCCACCGCCGCATCTTCCTGGGCGCCTCGCCCCGGGCCGGACTGAACCTGCTGTACGCCTCGAAGGCCTGGGCCCTGCTGCGCGGGCGGGACTACGTGCTGCCCGATGATGTGAAGGGGTTGGCGCCCCATGTGCTTTCCCACCGGATCCTCCTCACCCCCGAGGCGGAGCTGGAGGGCATGACGCCCCGCCAAATCGTTACCGAGGCCCTGGACCGGGTGCCCTATCGGGGGTCAGCCGGCGGATGAGACCCAGCCTCACCACAGGCGGCAAGTCCGTTCTGGCCACCGCGGGGCTCTTCATCCTGGGAGGCGTGATCGTCCGCTCCTGGCCCCTGGTGTCGTTGGGCGGCGTCGCCCTGGTCATGCTCCTGGCGGCCATGATCCTCTTCTATCCGCGCACAATCCTCCTGGGCCGTCGCAAGCTTGAGGTGGCCTGGTGGATTCCGCCCTCGGAGATGGCGGGGGGTGCGCTCATGGTGGGCAATCCCTTCGGGCTGCAGCTCTTTGTGCGCAATCGATCCCCGTACAACCTCGGCCGGGCCGAGATCAGCGTGCTGCACTCCGAGCCCATAGAGATGCTCTCGCCCGACCCGGCCACGCTCATCGCCAAAGGCGCCGAGGTGGAGCTCGAGCTCCAGGCGCGGTGCCACTCCGCGGGCCAGTGGTTTTTCTATGGGGTGACCCTGCGGCTGGTGGGCCCCCTCGGGCTGTACCAGGTCATCGCCTACTATCCACTGCCGCTAACCACGCGCATCTTCCCGCGCTTCGCGCCGATCCGGGCGTCTGTACCCCATCGGCCCCGTACGGGCACGCCCCACGAGCGCAGCGGACGCCACCCCCTCAAGCTGCGCGGGCTAGGCGGCGACCTGCGGGAGATCCGGGACCATCAGCACGGCGACCCCTTCAAGAACATCGCCTGGAAGGCCACGGCCCGCATGCGCAAGCTGATGGTCAAGGAGTACGAGAGCGAGATCATGGTCACCCACTATGTGGTGCTCGACATCTCGTGGTCCATGCGCTCGGGCGACTTCGGCTCCTCCAAACTCGACTACGGCGTAGACCTGGCAGCATCCTTCGCGCGATGGGCCATCGAGTCGGGTGACCGTGTGGGGTTGGTGACCTTTGACAGCCGCGTCTACTCCAAGATCCGCCCCTCGGACGGCCGCCCCCACCTGGCCAAGATCATCGACCGGCTCATGGAGCTTCGCAACATCGTAGACGAGGATCTCACCAACCTGACCCAGGGGGAGCTCGTGCGAGCGGTGGCCGAGTTCATGCTCTACCAGGACGGCGTGAACGTGCGTATTCGAACCGCGCCAACGCCCCAGAGCGATCTCTGGGACCGCATCGTCACCGACCACCTGGGCAACCTCTACGACTTCAAGGCCCTCGCCCACTGGGTGGACCAGTACCTCGACAAGCACCAGCAGGGGCGACGCGCCACCCGCTGGTGGCGCCCCGTGGTGGCCCAGACCCAGGAGCTAAGAAACCTGCGGCGGTTCTGCCAGATACGGGGCATCGACCTGCCCTATCGCAGCGGCGACGACGTGCACGGCTCCAAGGACGCCGGCCTCACCGACGCCATCAGCCAGGTGTCCGCCTCGCGGGGCTCGCAGTTCATCCTGCTCATCTCCGACCTGGAGGGCATCACCACCGGGGGCGGCGTCATGAAGGGGCTCGCCATGGCGGTCCGCAAGCACCACCACCCTGTGCTCATCGTGCCCCACACGCCCAGATTCGGCCCAAAGCCCGTGAGCGAGGAGTCCCGGGCCGTGGCCGACATCCTTCGAGCGGACGAAGATCGACGCACGAGCCGCCTCCGCCGGGAGGTAGCCAAGCTCGGCGTACCGGTGCTGCACGCCGCCCCCGAAGACGCCCTGATGCTGCTGCTGCGTCGCCTGGCCCGGATCCGCCGCCTCCGCTCCGGACGCGGAGCCTGAGTGTAGCGCCCGTATGTTCGACACCACATTCATCGATGCGAAGGATCACTGGACGCTGCTGGCGCTGCTCATCGTGGCCGGGGGACTGGGCCTGTGGGCAGAGAGGACGCGGTGGGGAGCACGACTCAGCGCGGTGGTGGTGACCATGGGAGTAGCCTTCGTGCTGTCGAACCTCTCGGTCATCCCATCGGCGGCGCCCGTCTACGACGTCACGTGGACCTACCTGGTGCCGCTGGCGATCCCCCTGCTGCTGTTTCGCGCGAACCTGCGGCGAATCATCAAAGAGGCCGGGGCCACCCTGGTGGCCTTCGGCATAGGCGGTGTGGGCACGCTGCTGGGCACAGTGCTGGCATTTCACATCGTCCCCATGGGGCAGCACGCCTGGCAGCTCGCGGGCATCTTCGCGGCGACCTACGTCGGCGGCGCCCTCAACTTCGTGGCCACGGCCAAGGCCGTGGGACTCCAGTCCGGAGACCTGTTGGCCGCGTCCATGGCCGCGGACAACCTGATGATGGCGCTGTACTTCATGGTTATCTTCGCCCTGCCCGGGTTCCATTGGCTGCGACAACGCTACACGGATCGAGGCTACGACCCCGCCGTAGACGTTGCCATAGACGTTGCCAAAGACGTTGCCAAAGACGTTACCGAAGACATTGCCAAAGACATTGAAATGACCGTCGATGAGGCGGATGACGAACCTGGCGAGGACGACGCCAGCGGACGGAACCTCCCCCTGCTCGAGCTGGGACTCGCGCTGGCGCTCTCGGCGTCCCTCTGCGCGCTGGGGTTCTGGTTGCAGCGCGTCACGGGGCTGCGGGGATCGGGGATCCTGTTCACGACGGTCTTCATCGTGGCGCTGGCCACGCTCTTTCCAGCTCAGCTCGAGCGGTTGGTGCCGGCCGAGCGGGTGGGCGTGTTTCTGATGCAGATCTTCTTCGCGGTCATCGGCGCCAGCGCCAACGTGGCCATCGTCCTACGGGTGGGGCCCATCCTGTTCCTCTTCGCGGCGGTGATCCTCTCGGTGCACCTGCTGTTTCTACTGGTGGCCGGGAAGCTCCTACGCCTGGACCTGGCGGAGCTGGTCATCGCCTCCAACGCCAATATGGGCGGCCCCACCACCGCCGCCGCCATGGCCACGGCGCGAGGATGGCGCCGCCTGGTGGTCCCCGCCATCCTCTGCGGCACCCTGGGCTACGCCAGCGCCACCTTCATCGGCACCGCCGTGGGCTTCTGGCTGAAATAGAAACAGACGCGCTCGGAGAGCTACTTGGCCGCGGCGAGCAGGAGGGTCGAGATCAGGCCGAGCTTCGTTTCGTCTACTTTGAGCCGCAGGGCGAGCACCTTGCCCCGGGTCTCGAAGCGGAGGCTGGTGACCAGGGACTTAAACGGGCCGGGGATCTTGGAGGAGAACATCTTCACCATCATAGGCAGCAACCTGTTCAGCTTGGTGGCCACACCGCTCGAGTTGCAGGTGGCGGCGAGGGTGAGGTCCAGCCCGCTCCCCGACGCCAGCCCGTAGAGCATGAAGTTTTCGATGGTAGCTCCCGACCCTGCCTTGAGCTGCGCCAGGAGGGAAGCTGCTTGCTTCTGCAGGTCTGGCGACAACGTCATGGCGATCAGCATGTGGGGCGTGGACGTGACGCCCATTCCCTTGAGTAGCGCCTTGCCCCAGCCAGTATCCGCGGCGCTCTTGACCCTCTTACTGGTCATGCGGGACAGCCCGTGGCGAATGAAATCCGTGGACGAAAAGAGCACCAGCTTGTTCGACGTAAGCACCAGGTTGAGGTCGTCCTTTGCCAGGACCGTGTGACCCGCCACCTTGGTCTCCTGGATCTTCCCCTCCGCCTTTTTCAGGGCCCGGAGCAATGCCTTAGTCTTGAGATCGCCCGACACCGCGAAGATCATGACGGGCTCTTCGGTGCCACCGGCGGTCTTCTTGAACCTCAGGCCCATGGCAATCGTGCCGATTTTGGCCGGTGACAGTCCCATGGAGGCCAGGGCCTTGAAGGCATTGGCGGGAATCTTTGCCAGGAGCTGGCGACCCCAGCGGGTCTTGCGCACTGCATCCAGATCCACTTGACCCCAGAGGGGGAGCTCGGGCGGGATCACCCGGAGGGGGTTCCTCTCGGAGGCCTTGATGCCGGCACGGCTGCGACGGCCCTTGGTGATCTTGCCAGGCGCCGGCAGCTTCTTTCCGACCCCCAGCAGAGCACCGATGCCCGACGTGGCTTTCCCGGATCCGCTCAAGGCGGAAGACCGCCCACCCAGCACCCCGAACAACCCGCCGAGGGACGGTTTCTTTGCCGCAACACGCACGGGAGTGGGTCCCATGGGGGCCAGACGTGCAGCTACCGGGCCCATGGCCGCGGCGGATTTGCCCGCCGGGCGCATGGTCGCTGGGCGCATGGTCGCGGACCGCTTCATGTCGCCCTTGGCCAGCGTCATCCCCTGTTCGGTCTTGGTCTTGGGCCCGACCTTGGAGGACGACTTCGAGTCGCCTCCATCGCCCCCCCCGAGCACGAAGAACCACAGCCCAAACCCCACCAGACCCAAAGCCACCAGCACGAGCACGATGATCAGCGGGAGGTTGCTCTTTTTCTGGTGCGCAGCGGAGGTGGGCAACATGGCATCGGTGCCACTGACGGCCCCAATGGGTCGGGAGCCGGCCACCGGCACGGGCTGGGAGGGCGCTCCTGGAAGGGGCGCTTGAGGAACCGCCGTCATGGGACCGGTTCCACCGCCCACGAGCCAGCCGTTACGCGCCATCATCTGCCGGAGGTCCTCACGCAGCTCCGACACAGCGGAGTATCGGGTGTCCCGCTCCTTGGCGAGCATCTTAAGGATGATCGGGTCGAAATCCTGGGGCACCGTAGGCACCAGGGAAGAGACGGGCTGAGGAGTCTCCTTGAGCTGCCACTGGATGATGGATGCCGGCGAGTCGCTCGAAAACGGCAGCGTGCCCGTGAGCATCTGGTACGCCAACATACCCAGGGCATAGATGTCTGACCGCCCATCGAGCTGCTTCCCCATGAGCTGCTCCGGGGACATGTACTCGAGGGTCCCCAGGGTCTGGCCGGCCGCCGTGAGCTGCGGCCCCGCCGCCAGATCTCCCGCCACGATCTTGGCGATACCGAAGTCGAGGATCTTCACGAAGTCCGGGTAGTCAGGGCGGTGCTCAAGAAAGACGTTCTCGGGCTTGATGTCCCGGTGCACGATGTTCATGGAGTGCGCCTCACCCAGGGAGGTGCAGCACTGCTCGAGGATCCCGGCGGTGCGGGCCGCCGGGACGAGGGTAAGCTCCTCCATGACATCGAACAGCGTCTCTCCCTGGAGCAGCTCCATGGCGATGTAGAGCAGCCCGTTTTCAGTCTCGTCGAAGTCGTAGGTAATGATGGTGTGCGGATCCCGCAGGTTACAGGCGGACTTTGCCTCCCGTCGAAAACGCGCCACCAGGTTCTCGTCCTGGCTCATGCCCGGAGCCAGCACCTTGATGGCCACCTCGCGATCCATCTGGATCTGCCTGGCCCGGTACACGTCCCCAAAGCCCCCTTCGCCGATGTGTTGCTCCACCAGGTAGCGGCGATTCAGGGTCTTACCCGTGAGGTCATCGTCGTCAGGTCCCGGGGCCACACTCGCTCCACCGGGTACAGGAGCAGCAACGCTCGGCGGGGCCGCCGTGGGGGGCGCAGCCATGGGGGGCGCAGCCATGGGAGGCGCAGCCATGGGAGGCGCAGCCATGGGAGGCGCAGCCCTGGGAGGCGCAGCCACGGGAGGCGCACCGGGGGCCACCCCCGGAGGCGAAATGGGGCCGGGTGCGCCAGGACCACCAACGGCGATGGTCTCCATCATCCCCGGGGACGGTTGGACGGGTGGAGCCCCGGGTGTAAGCGGGGCCGGGCGCGGCACCACCGCGCTCGGCCCGTTCCCCATGGGACCGGCTACGCTCGGTCCGTTCCCCATGGGACCGGCCACGGACCTCGCCCGAGAGGGCGGCCCCTTGGGCATGGAAGTGATCCGCGACGACGGGCCCCCGACGGGCGCTGAGGGAGTCGCCGGCGTGTACGCCGGTTGGGCGGCAGCAGGGGGAGAGTAGGCCGGCTGCACGGGTGCCTGGGGCGCGGGCGCCTGGGGCACGGGCGCCTGGGGCACGGGCGCCTGGGGTACAGGTGCCTGGGGCACGGGTGCCTGGGCTACGGGCGCCTGGGCTACGGGCGCCTGGGCTACGGGTGCCTGGGCTACGGGCGCCTGGGCTACGGGCGCCTGGGGCACGGGTACCTGGGCCGAGGGAGAGCCCGAGCCCATAAACAGCGTCTGGTTGGCGGACCCCTGGTCCTGGCCGCCCGGCGTGGGCGCTCCACACCCACCGCAGAACATGGCGCCGGCCTTGTTCCGCTTCCCGCACTTCCCGCAAATATTATCGGCCATGCTACTCCCTGCTCCTACTTTTGCGCCCATTTGCGCCCATTGGCACCCGCTGGCACCCGCTGGCACCCTGAATTGGGTGAACGTTATCACACCCCGTCACTCATTGAAACCAGGTGTCAGGCCAGACTCGAGGGCCCCAAAGGCCGATCAGACCTCTTCGAAAGGCCGATCAGACCTCTTCGAAACGTAGGAGCTGATCTCCGAGGCGGATAAAGTCTCCGGGCTGAAGCAGCCGCTCCTTGTCCACCTGAATGTAGGTACCATTGGAGCTGTTGAGGTCCACCAACCAGGCCTTGCCGCCTTCGTTACGAATGGCGGCGTGCATGCGGGACATGAAGTCGTCGTCCGAAAAGAGGTGCTCATTCACTGTATGTGGGTAGATTCCGGTGATCCAATCCCCTCTTCTGTTCAGAAACAATGGAATTGTTTTCGTAGAGGCTGTGAAAACAGTGGTCAACCGTTCCTAGCGGTTGTCCACCGGACCGGCAGTTTCCATCAGCCTTCCCCCGGCTCGTAAATTTGGTCCCCATATGGGACTTAACTCGCTGGTTGACAGCTCAACCCCTGAGTTCGGTCTCTATATGGGACACAACTCGCTGGTTGACAGCTCAACCCCTGAGTTCGGTCCCTATATGGGACACAACTCGCTGGTTGACAGCTCAACCCATGAGTTCGGTCCTTATTTGGCCTGCGCGGAGCAACTTGCTCCGACCCGTCCACCCCGATGTTCACCAGCCTGTCGAGCGGGTCCTTCGGGCGGAGTCGTTCCAAAACACGCTCAAGGGACAGCGATGATCGCCGACAGAATCCCAAGGAGAAGTGCGGTCACGCGGTGCGGGCTCGGTTCAATGTCAGGTCGACACCGCCGCATCATGGCGCAGAGATCGTGAGACAGCACCGCCAGCGTCACCGGCCCCGGTGCCATTGCCGGCTGCGGTCGTCATGAACACCACCAGGTGCTACGGCGTTTCGTGACTGACGGCGAAGAGGCCGGATTCGTCGACGGCGTAGAGGGTGCCGTCGATGTCCATGGAGCCCAGTATAGGGGCGCGGTCGCCACTGCAACCAAACCGCCAACGCTCGGTGCCGTCGCGGTTAAGCGATAGCACGGCGCACTGGCCATCGAGCGTGGCGCCGAGGTACAGGTTCCCGTCGGCGTCGATGATCGGCCGCCCAGAAAGCCCCTCGGCGATGGGCTTGTCCCACCTGACGGTTCCATCGGCGTTGAGCGCTTCCAGATGGGCGGTTTCGACACCGGAGACCCCTTCGACGGTTCTCGTGAAGTAGAGCCGGCCGTCCGTGTCGATGGAGGGTCCGCGCACGACCCGCGAGTCGTAGTCACGACGCCACAGCTCGGTGCCGTCGGCTCCCAAAGCGTACACGCGGTCGATATCGCCCCCGGTAACCACAATGCGGCCGATGATGTACAGAGTGTCGCGGGCATCGAAACCTCCAATGCCTGCAGTTTGGGCCTCAATGGTGGTGATCTCGGACCGGCCGCCCGCGGGGTCGAGTCGCCAGAGCACCTGCTGCGCGTACCCCTCGTCCCAGCCGGTAAAACCAATTTGCACGACGCCTCCCCCCGGACCGCGCGCGGGCGTCCAGCAGTCGATGATATTCGGACAGGGGAGCGTCCAGAGTGGATCCCCATCAGCCGAGAGCGCCACGACCGTGCCGACACCGTCGATGGTGTAGAGGGTGTCGTCCTCGCCGAGTGAGATCATGCCAAATTGACCGACCGCCGGCTCAACCTCCCATTTGAGCTGGCCTTGGGGCGTAATCGCAAGAATATTGGCGAAGGTGTGCACGTACAATGTACCGTCCCGGCCGATGGCGGTAGGGCCGCTGAAACCGCTGAATTCGCCTGGCAGCGGGGCGTAGCTCCAGAGCTCGTCGCCGTTCCGAGACACCGCCACGAGCTCATCATGGTTACGGATCACGTAGAGAGCCCCGGCGGCGGAGATGAGGATTTGGCCGGTGGTATCCCCGCCGTAGGTACGCTCCCAATCCGGACCTTCCAGGCGCCAGGCCAGCACCGGCGCGGTCGGTCCCACGGCAGGGGTGTAGCAGGCCCGGCTCGGGCAGCGGCACTCTGTTGGCCACGGGGCGTCCTGCTCATAGCCTGCCAAGGAAGTGCAGGGGTCCAGGGGCCCGACGTGGTCCATTCCAGGGCGTTTGGCACAGCCAGAACTGGCGATCGCCAGGCCAACCATAAAAAGCGTAGCGCGTGCTGAGAGTCTCATGATTCGTGCCTTGCCTCCGGTGTCTCGTGGGCCATGGGCCATCGAGACTGTCAACTATGTTGACGCAATCGACCTCTCATTGGCAACCCGATTGCCCAAAAGGGGACAGATTCGTCGAACACTATTGTTGCGGATTGTGGCTGCAATAGGTGTACCACCCCTGCCACCCGGCCAACGAGGATTCAGGGGTCCGTAAGAAACACCATGCTGACTTTGGGACATTTGGCTAAGTATGGTGTCGGGCCGGTACTCGGAAGCCCCAAAGGCCGATCAGACCTCTTCGAAAGGCCGATCAGACCTCTTCGAAACGTAGGAGCTGATCTCCGAGGCGGATAAAGTCTCCGGGCTGAAGCAGCCGCTCCTTGTCCACCTGAATGTAGGTACCATTGGAGCTGTTGAGGTCCACCAACCAGGCCTTGCCGCCTTCGTTACGAATGGCGGCGTGCATGCGGGACATGAAGTCGTCGTCCGAAAAGACGATATCTCCGGATTCACGTCCCACCACCACCTCGGCCCGATATAGATGGAACATGTCCCGGCAGATACCCGCTGTGGTCACCTGGCGAAGCCGGGCCCACGGTAGCTTGGGAGGGGTGCCAAACACCAGCACGCCGTGCTCCACGGCCGGTGCGGGGTCTCGTTCCTGCTCGGAGATGAGCTCGAAACACAGCACCTCCATACCCACCAGGAGCCGAAGCCCGTCCCGGAGCTCCTCTTTCTGGCGGATCCGCACGTAGACGCCGTTGAGGCTGTCCAGATCCACCAGGTGATACTGGCCGTCGCGCCGCTCCAGGCGCACATGCCGATCGCTGAGGTAGCCGTCGTCCTCGAACAGTAGCGTACCCGTGCGACGCCCGACATCGAGACGCTCGCCTACGACCGGAAAGGTGACGCCATCGGAACCATCGCGATTCACGCTCACGAGCTTGAAGGGCGCAGCCTCGGCGGGCTGTCCCGCCGGGAAACGTCCCGGGGCCGAAGCCGAAGCCGAGCCCGAGCCCGAGCCGTTCTGGGCGATGATCCCCGCAACCGCATTCGGGACGCTCATGGGCGTGGCCCGGTCGGAGCCTGCCCGATGTCCAGCGGCCGTGAGCACGGGAGCACCAGCGACCACAGGCGTCCCGCCGCTGCCCGGAGGCCTTGGTGCCACCGGTGCGACCACCGGCGACGGGGGTGCCAGGGGGGCCACGCCCATACTCGGCGTCCGTCTCCGCCCGGTGGATCGAGGCCGATTCGTCGGGGTGGTGGGCGCCGGCGCGACCGCCGTGGAGACGGGCATTCCGGAAGGTGGCGTGGGCGGCGCGGCGGGGACCGACAGGTCACTATCGCTCAGCTTGAATCCGCAGTGCTGACAGAAGTTGAACCCCGATGGCGTCGACCGGCCACAGCTCGGACAGGCAATGGAGGGCTGCGCCGCGGGCTCGACCTCCTCGGACAACCGCCCACCACACTGCCGGCAAAAGGTCATACCGGGTGGGTTGGTGGTGCCACAGGCTTCACACCGAGCGTCCGCCACGGTAGAGGTCGCCCCAGGCGAGGCCTCGGGCCCGGACCCGCTGTCGTGACCACCGCTGTCGTGACCACCGCTGTCGTGACCACCGCTGTCGTGGCCACCGCTGTCGTGACCACCGCTGTCGTGGCCACCGCTGTCGTGACCACCGCTGCGCGAGCTGGACTGATCGGTCTGGGCAACGGACACCAACTGTTTGCCGCAGTCCTGGCAGAAAGTCGCGACCTCTGGGTTGAGCCGCCCACAGTTACTGCATCGGGGCATCACTTTCCTTCTTTACCGAGTCCAAGCTATGGTACAGGGGTAGGCTATCATCTCGGACCGACGGCCGGCTCTTCGGTCGGACCGATGGCCGGATCTTCGGTCGGAAAGACTCATACTATTTGATCCGGTACTCATCTCATGCTGCCGATAGCACGCGAAAAACATTTACAAGCTCAACACGTTAGGATAATAGAAGCCGGCAGCTTCAAGTCAATGAAAATGCCAAAAATGTCACGTATTCGCTGGAAACAGACCCTGCTCATCGCCTTTGTGGTTGTCCTCGCCCGCTGCGCTCCGTTCGTTTACCAGGCCGGATTCTCCGAGCGATCCGACCTGGCCCGCGCGGGAAACCTGCTGGGTCCCTATACGGGGCGAGTGGTGAACAGCGGCACGGGCAAGCCCGTCGCCAAGGCCCTCGTCTACGCATCCTGGGAGATCGTACGAGGTGTGGGCTTCGTCGCGCCTGGTGGCAGCAGCGTCTACGTCACCCACACCGACACCGACGGTCAGTACACTATCCCCAAGCTGGCCACCCTGCCGAAGGGCGCTTCGAGGGCCGTGGCCAACTTCCGGCTGGTGGTCTACTTGCGCGGGTATGTAGCCTACCGATCGGACCGGGTCTTCCCCGGGGACGAGCGCCGGTTCGACTTTGTGCAGTTGGACAACAGGGTCAGCCTCGAGCGCTGGAACCCCAACCTGTCCCATGTGGAGCACCTCCGCTTCATTGGCGGCGGAGGAGCCTTGCGCAAGGCATCCACGTGGGAGGTGCAAGCCGCCGTGGCGCAGATCGAGGGACGCCCCCTGACGGCGGGAGATCCGGACGGTGATGCCGCAAGCAAGACCGGTCTGCTGGACGCCTCGGAGCTCCTCGACGAAGACGACATCGAGGAGGTCACCGGTTACAACGGCGGGTTCCGCGTCGCCAGACTCAAGGGCATGCCGCGCACGGCGCGCTATGACAGCCGCCACTTCCGGGCGGAGGGAAAGACCCAGCGCTTCGACGCCGCCTACCGCGTGTGGCGCCTCAAGGCCCGGGCCGCCGAGCGCCGCTACACGAAGCTGCTGGCGACCTACCCGAAGGCCCAGCCCAAGGACGAGCTTGGGGACCGGTCCTTCCGGTCACAGGACAAGGACATCGACGCTCTGGTCTGGTTGGTCAAGAAGAGCGGTGTGGTGGTGGCGCTCACCTGTGGCAGGGATCTGTGCAAGACTCCGAAGAAGCTGCTCATGGTGGCCAAAACCATCCACGACCGTCTGAACCAGCTCGATGATGACGACACCCCGGTCCCGGGAGTGATGCCCAGGCCGGTGAACCCCTTCCAGCCCGTCCAACCGCGGAACCCGGTGCTGAAATGACGCGCAAGATCCCGATCAATGCCGCAGGCCGAGCCGCAGGCAGAACCACAGGCAAAGTCGCAGGACTACTCCTGGTCATGGTCTTGGCCCTGTCGACTACGCCGGCGTACGGCTACGAGGCCGCCTCCACCCACGCGGGCATGACCGAGCGGGCGGCGCTCCACTCCAATCAGCTTCACCGGTACCTGACCTCGGTGCACGGCCTGCCACTGGGCATCTTTGAACCCGTACGTCTGGATCTCCGCCGCCTGGGGTACCTGCAACGGGATGATCTCCGGCTGGCATTCTTGTCTCTGGATCCGGTGAAGGGGTATCGGCCCAACGCCAAAAACATCAACCGCGCCCTCGCCTGGCTCACGGCCGGATCCGTCGTGGAGGAGATCCCCTTTTCCCGCGGACGTCACCACTTCTTGGACCCACGCACGGGACGCGGGCTGCACAACGCCAAGGGGCGCTGGGGCCTCTCCATCCGCATGAGCATCCTGGACTCCATGGAGGGCGGGGGCAGCTTCGGCGGCCTCTGGACGGGCACCAACTTCAACCTGAACGGCAAAAGCGTCCTCAAATGGGCCAGGCACAAAAATAACAATCTGAGCCTGCCCCGCCACATGGTTCATCGGCTGGCGGCGTTAACTGCCCTCACCCGGGCCGAGCGCCACCACCACCTGGCCATGGCCCTGCTCACCGCCGGAGCCCTGCTGCACCTGCTGCAGGACATGGCGGTTCCGGCCCACGTGCGCAACGACTTCGCGGGCACCTACCTGGCAAAGCGCAGCAACATCGACACGGACCAGTCCAGCGCCTACGAAGCTTTGGTCCGCAAGCGCTACGGACGCACGGGCATCCCCAAGGCCAGTGGGACCATCCCGAAGTTCACCCGCTTCAACGACTTCTTCAAAAACAGCAAAGCCACCGGCCTGGCCCAGCGGACCCAGCGTGGCTACTTTTCGCTCGGCACCGTGCCCAAGTCCGTCAAGCTCAACCGATCCATGACCTCCCAGGAGATGCAAGCCGCGGTTCGCCTCGCCCTGGGGATCGGGGGCCCTCCCATCAAGGGACTCAAGTTGCGCGCCGCCGGCGGCGCCGGCCTGTACTACGGGACCCGCTCCAACCCGTACCTCTTCGCCTACCGGGTCACGCCCCGGGGTCGCCTGGAGTTCACTCTGGACAATCGCTGCTACAGGGCCTCCGCCAAGCGCCTCGTGCCCGAGGCCGTGCGATACTCCACCGGAATGCTGGCCCACCTGCTGCGGGGCCGCGTGGCCCTGCGTCGGCAGGGGACCCGAATTCAGGCGCACCACAGCGGCCCAACCCTCGGCGCCGGCACCGTAGTCGTGCTGTGGGATGACGCCAAGGGAAGACGCAAACCCTTGAGCAAAACCGCCACCCGGGCGGGGATCAAGCCCGGCGCGCCGCTGACCTCAGTGGACGTTGGCAAGATCCCCAAGCAAGCCCGCCAGGTGGTTATCGCCTGGTCCGGCGTCGACGCCCTTGGCGAGCCCATGGTCATGGGCGGGCGCTACAAGCTCCGCTAACCGTTTCCGCCGATCCTCGCAATCGGCCAATCCTCGCAACCGGCCAATCCCCGCAACCGGGGTACCTGTCTGATTTTCCATCAGTCGAATTTCGCGACACTTACCGGGTGTGGCTCTACTTACGCATAGATGACAGTAGGTTAGCATCTTTCCATTCGCCTATGGATGCGACACTTATCCCCTATCGACACAGACCAGAAAGTCGGAAAAACCAAGCTTAGTCCGTATGCCTCCGAATTCACGACAGAATCGGAGATACCCAATATAGGCACGGTTATTGCACCTGTTTATCAGGAAATCGCAGACGATGAGCCATGGTAGTCACTGCTAAAATAGACCTCAAACAGGCCCCCCAATCCGGGTACGCTCTCCAGCTGCGAAGCGTACTCTATCAATATCTGAGTAAAATCACTGTAGACGGCGTCCTACGACGCATATACCGGGAGGAGAAAATAGATCCGGATACCATGAGCAAACACGATCTGGAGCGCATCTACCAGAGCTCGCTGTTTCTCACCGTCCGGTTGTTCTGCGCTCCCGAAGAGCTGAGCAACGCCATGCTCGATCTGGCCGATCTCCTCGAGTAGCTCCCAGCATGGATCCGCCTGTTGCGTGTCACTGTACGTTGATGAGCTTGAGATCCAGGCCGCCGGCGTAGCCGTAGGAGACGTGGGAGTCAAACCCGTAGACCACCAGGCCCACGGGCACGTCGGCGGTGAGTACATGGTAGCCATCGTCCTGCACGCCCGGCTCCACGTTCTCGGGGTACGGCAGGCTCGTGTCCACGATGGGGAAGCTGAGCTGACAGCGATAGATGACGTAGGCCGTAGGGTCGGGGGAATTCTGGCACACAGCCTGATCCACCTCACATTGATCCGGTAGTGGGACCGTGTCGAGCAGGACCGGCGTATTGGGCGGCGCCACCACGATGATGAAATCGAAGGCGTACTGGTTGGGCGTGAGAAAAACGTAGTTCGAGCGCCACTGCTCCACCGGCGGCAACAAAATGAAGGAGGGGTCACCGCCGGGGATCTGGAGGTCCAGGCCCGTGGTAGCCTGACTGGCGGTGAACTGCCCCACAAAGATGGGCGCCGAGCCGTTGATCTCGAAGTCGCACCAAGCCTCGAGGGTGACGTGCTCACCGGTGTCGAGGGTAAAGCGGTCGTCGGGCGGCGGCATGGAGGTGACCACCAGGGTGTTGTCCTGGGTGGCCAGGATACGGAAGTACTCCGGCTCGTCCACCACGCTGACGTCCCCCCCCGCGGCGAGCACGGCCGGCGTCCGGTGCGGCGTGCGCGCAGCCACGTAGTGCGTTCCCGCCGTGGATACGGGGAAGAGCTGGTGCTCCAGGTGGTCGGCGCAGCAGCGGCGAGTGGACAGGTCTGGGACGTGGGGCACATCCGACGCCTCGCTGCCCGAAAAGACCACCACGTCCCTGTCCGCCACCACCCGGGAGCCCGTGAAATCGGCTCCGTAGTCCCCCGTCTCCAGGTTCAGCACATCGAAGGGGCCCAGGTTGAAGGTGCGTGTGTCGCCGGCAGCCATGGCCGGGATCTGGTCAGATCCCACCACGTCCGTGGCCACCGTCACCGTAACGTCCGTGCCCGGCTCAATGCCGACGATGGTCAGAAAGGCGCGGAGGTTGCGGTGAAAGTCCGTGGCCGGATCATCGGTGTCGGCGATGGTCTGGGGCCACCCCATAACCAGGTACTCCCGGTCGATGGCCGAGGTGGGGATAAGCAGGGACGCGTCATTGGAGAAGACGTCCACGTTGTCCAGGGGATTGAACTGGTACGCCACCAGGGGCACGTTGCTGGTGATGCGGTAGGCCCGCGAGGTGAGCGCGGAGTGGCCACCGGCGTCGAACTCCCCCTCTGGGGAGCCGTCCACCTCCCTGGCTGGCAACGCGATGACCTCCAAGCCCTGGGGCGGGACGTCCAGCACCATGAGGGTCTCGAGCTGCAACGGCCAGCCCGGCAGCGCGTTGTTTCGCTCCACCACCACCCGGGCGACCATCTTGGACACGTTGGACACCACCACGGCGAACTGTTGAGACGCGGCGTTCTCCGTGGAGCTGATCTTGGCGTTGTCCAGATCCACGGCCCAGTACTCACAGCCCACATAGCTGCGATCCGCCAGGGACTTTTCGCAGGCCTGGATGCAGTTCCCCAGATAACAGGCCTCGCCCTCGGTGACCCGGCAGGTCGTCACCGGCGTGAAGGTGGCGCCGTCCTCACCGCAAACCACCACATCATCGTCCACGCAAAAGAGGCCGCCCGGGTGGCAGTCCAAGCAGCCCAGGCCCGGGTGGCAGACCTGGTTGACCTCCGCGCAGTTCAAATCGTCGTAGGAGGCGCCGTCCCCCAGGCAGGTCCGCGCCAGGTCGCCGTCGCAGTAGATCCGCCCGGGCTCGCATTCGGCGGCCGGCGATTCGCCAGGGCACCCGACCATGGACGCCAACGCAAACGCCACCAGCGACATCACGACGGCCATCTGCGCGGTACGCCTCATGGGAAGCAGTATAGCGCTACCGGGGCGCCGGTGTTGGGGGAACTGTCAACAGGGGGAAACGGGAGACAGGGGGAGAAAGGGGGAGCGTCTAGCGGGTGCTAGCGCCGGCCGCGGCGGCCGCCACCACGGGCGGGCTTGCCGGATCTGCGATTGCCGCGCTTCGGGGCGCGCCGCCGCACGTTGTTGCGACGCCGCTTCGCGCCACGCTTCACGCCGCGACGGTGCGCGCCGCGACGGTTCACGCCACGGTTCGCACCACGACGGTTCACGCCGCGATTGTGCGCGCCACGGTTCACGCCGCGACGGTGCAAGCCGCGATTGTGCGCGCCACGGTTCACGCCGCGACGGTGCATGCCACGGTTCACGCCGCGACGGTTCATGCCACGACGGTTCACGCCGCGATTGTGCACGCCACGATTCACGCCGCGACGGTTCACGCCGCGACGGTGCAAGCCGCGGTTGTGTACGCGACCGCGGTTCACGCCGCGACGGTGCATGCCGCGGTTGTTGTACACGCGACCGCGGTGCACGCCGCGACGGTGCACGCCACGCCGATAGCCACGATAGCCACGATTGGTACGCCAGTTGCGGTTCCGGTAGGTCCGATAGCGGTGTCCCCGGGCGCGATACCATCGCGAGTAGTACGGACGGTAGCGCCGCCAATGGCCCACGTATCGGTTGTAGTAGGCGTAGGTGTTGGGAATGTACATCGTCGCGCCGTTCGAGTAGTAGTACGGCAAGCCGACGTTATTGTAGTAGACCACGTACCCGTTGTAATAAAGCGGGGTGTAATAGCTCGTCGCCGCGGTGGCCTGGACGGCGGGTGCAGCCGGAGCGGCATGGACCTGGGTATTTCCGTCGGACACGAAGCAACCGCTCAGGCCCGCCATAGACAGCGCCAGCACTCCGACCACCAGCACTCCACGCAATAGGTTCTTTTTCATGGTGAGATTCCTTTCGCCTGGGGATTGACTTCCCAGGGTTGGTTTTCCATCAGTCACCCTAGCACAGCAATAGACGTGCCAGCACCGGGATTTATTGAATAACCACTGCAAGACCCCACCACCGGGCCCAGAATCCACGCCAGAACCATCTGAAATAACGTGACTAATGTCACAAGTTCTTTTTGCAGATGGCCCAAGTCACAGGGAACCGAAACCTCGCCTCCTACCCGCAGATCGTGACGATCTGTTCACACTCCCCTGTGGAGAGATATTGACAGTCCCACTCCCATTGTCCCACTGTGGCCCCAGGAGGCCCGCATGTTCTGTCCCCGTTGTCACACCGAGTACCGAAAGGGTTTCGACCGCTGTGCCGACTGCGACCTCCCCCTGGTGGACACGCTGCCTCCCGAGCCCGAACCCTCACCCGCTCAACGGGCGTCGGTAGATGGCGATTGGGTCACCGTGGCGAGCTTGACCATGCAAACCGATGTGGTCCTGCTCAAGTCCATGTTGGCTTCGGAGGGAATTGCCTACGTGGCGATGGGCGACAGCTCGGTCTTCATCATGAACGGCCCAGCGCTGGCCGTGCGCTTCATGGTCCCGCCCGTCGACGTCGACCGCGCCCGCGAAATCGTCGAGCAGTTGGCCGAGGGCTACCAAAACCCTCAGGAATAGCTACTCCTCCTCGGGGGATTCCAGGGCGGCCAATAGATCGTAGATGAGCTGGTGGGCCTGGCGAGGGGTGAGCTCGTCGGGGTTCACCGCTTCTAGCAGGCGGACCAGGGCGCTGTTCGCCGGTGGCGCGGCGGCGGTCTCGGCATCGGTCTCGGGGGCGGTCTCGCCGGCGGCGAGGGCGGCGACGTGGGCGGCGGCCATCTCGGCGAAGAGGGAGAGCTGGGGCGCGAGCAGCGGGAGGCCGGCGCCTTCGGGCACGCCGCCGTCGGCGCCGCGCTCCAGGTGGGACAGGATCTGGCGAGCCCGCTCGACCACCTCATGGGGCAGACCGGCGAGCTTGCCCACCTGGATCCCGTGGGAGCGGTTGGTGCCCCCACCGACGAGCTTGTGCAAAAACACCACGTCGCCCTGGAACTCCCGCACGGCCACCGAGCGGTTCCGCACCCGCGGCTTGACGTCGGAGAGGCTGCAAAGCTCGTGGAAGTGCGTCGCGAACAGGGTCTTGGCGTGGATGCGATCGTGGAGGAACTCGGCCACGGCCCAGGCGATGGAGACGCCGTCGTAGGTGGAGGTTCCGCGCCCGATCTCATCGAGCACGATGAGGCTCCGGCTGGTTGCGTGACGCAGGATGTTGGCGGTCTCGCGCATCTCCACCATGAACGTGGACTGCCCCCGGGCGAGGTTGTCCGAGGCCCCCACCCGGGTGAAAATACGGTCCACCAGACCGATGGTGGCCTTGCGCGCGGGCACGAAGCAGCCCGTGTGGGCCATGAGGGTGATCAGCGCCACCTGCCGGATGATGGTGGATTTGCCCGCCATGTTGGGTCCGGTGACGATGATGATCTGCTCGTCGGCAACCGAAAGGCGCACGTCGTTGGGCACGAAGCGCCCTGCCCCCACGAGCTGCTCCACCACGGGGTGACGCCCCTCGCGGATGACGAGGCCGTCGCCGTCGTTCATCTCAGGACGGCAGAAATCGTTTCGAGCGCTGACCTCGGCGAAGCCGGCGATCAGATCGATGTGCGCGAGGCGATCCGCCAGTCGCCCGAGCCGCTCCTCGGCCAGGGCCACCTCGGCGCGCAGCTCCAGAAAGAGCCGCTCCTCGAGCTCCACCCGCTTCTCTTCGGCGGTGAGCACCTTGACTTCGTACTCCGACAGCTCCGGCGTAATGAAGCGCTCCACATTGACCAGGGTCTGCTTACGAACATACTCCGGCGGCACGTCGCCCGCCTTGGCCCTCGAGACCTCTATGGTGTAGCCGAAGACCTTGTTGTACTTGATGCGCAGCTTGGAGATGCCCGTGCGCTTCCGCTCCCGCTCCTCGATGGCGAGGATCTGCGCCTTGCCTCCGGCGCTGATGTCCACCAACTCGTCCAGCCCCGCATTGAACCCCGGACGGATGATGCCGCCGTCCCGGCTGTTGGGGGGCGGGTCCTCCACCAGAATGGCCGTCAACCGCTCGGCCAGATCCGACAGCAGATCCTCGGGCGGACGCAGGAGCGCGGGCAGCTCCTCCAGCACACCCTGGGCAGACTCCTCCAACAGACCCACGATGCCGGGCAGATCCGTCAACGAGTGCATGAGCTGGCCCAGATCCCGTGGCGTCGCCAGCAGGCACACCACCCGACGGTTGAGCCGCTCCAGATCGTACAGACCACGCAAGGCGTCCCGCAGCCGCTGACGTGCCTGGGCGTGGTCGAGCAGGTACTCCACCGCCTCCTGCCGCTGACGGATCTCATCGAGCTGGCCCAGAGGGAAAGCCACGCTGCGATGGAGAAGGCGACCGCCCATGGGGGTCACCGTATGATCGAGGATGGAGATCAACGACCCCTTGCGCCGCCGATCCATGAGGGTCTCGAAGATCTCCAGGTTGGCGATGGTGGCCTCATCCAGCACCAGAAATGCGCCCGGAGCGTAGTCCACGATGCGGAAGGGAGGCAGGTCGCGCCCCGGGAAGATGGACCGCAAATACCGCACCACCGCCGCACAGGCCCGACGCGCCGCCACCGCCCCATCGAGCCACTCGGTGTCCACCTCGGCGGTGTCCGCCAGCAGCGCCTGATCCGCCGACGCCTCGTCGAAGATCCCCTCCGGCGCCGGCTCCGTGGGCAGATGAACCAGGGCGGGAAATCGCGCCAGGAGCGCGTCGTACTCCTGAGGGGGCAGCAGCACCTGGCTCGGACGGATCCGCGCCAGCTCGTCGGCCACGGCGTCGGCCCCGTCGAGCTCCGTGGCCAGAAACTCACCGGTGGAGGCGTCCAGGAAGGCCAGCCCCACGGGCCCCTCCTCCCCGGAGTCAACGCCGCTGGTGAGGGCGAGTAAAAAGTTGGACTGCTTCGCCTCGAGCTGAGACGCGTCGAGGATCACGCCCGGCGTCACCACCTCGGTGACCTCGCGCTTGACGATGCCCTTGACCTTCTTCGGGTCCTCCACCTGCTCGCAGATGGCGACCTTGTGGCCCTGCTCCACCAGCCGCGACACATAACCGCGCAAGGCGTGGTGGGGGAACCCGCACATGGGCACCGGGTCCGGCTTGTTCTTGTCCCGGGTGGTGAGCACCAGGTCCAGGGCTCCGGAGGCCACCACGGCGTCCTCGAAGAACATCTCGTAGAAGTCCCCCAGCCGGAAAAAGAGAATGGCGTCCGGATACTCCGCCTTGGCGGTGAGGAACTGCCTCATGACCGGGGTGTCGTTTCGCGTAGGCATCGTGGCTCGAAATATGAGTAACCTGGCCTGGTCCCCCTGTAAAGCAACGGATGGTTTGCAACGGATGTCTAAGCAACGGGTCGACGACGCTCAGCCGAGGCGGTACTCTTCGGATCACTCATGCCGGCAATACTCTTACTATTCGCGCTGATGACCGTCATCGTCGTCGTTGTCGGCTGGGCGTTCTCCTGGCGAAGCAAGAAGGCGAACGCGTGGAGGCGCTTCGCCGCCGATCACGGTCTGCGGATACGGGAATCCACCTGGACCGATCCGCCCGTCATCAGCGGAACTTTTAATTCCACGGCGGTGGTCATCACCATCGAGTACCGGGGCAGCGGCAACAGCCGCAAAGCCTACACCAAGGCCTCCGCCCTCTTCACCACTGGGCTCCCCCGAGGCTTGAAGCTGGGCCGAGAGGGGTTCGGCACCTCCCTGGCCAAGATCTTCGGAGGGCAGGACATCCAGGTCGGCGTCCCCAAGGTGGACGACGCCCTACGCATCCAGGGTGAGGACGCGGCCTCCATCGCGAAGCTCTTGCAAAACGAGGTAGTGGCCAAAACCGTGGTCGCGTTCATCAACGGCGGGGACGAGGCGATGATCACCGAGACCGAAGCCATCATCCTGATGTCGGGCCACGCCTCGCGCACGGATCAACTGCAGTACCTCACAGACCGCGCGAACCACGCCGTACGGGGTGTGGAACACGCCCTACGCTGGGACCCGGGACAGGCCGGCGACCATGTGCCCACCGGGCGCCACGAGCCCGATGTACGCCGGCGAACGGAGCCGCCCGCCAAACCCGAGCCGAAGGCCGCCTCCGGAAACACCGGCAGTGAGGAATCCCTGGCCGACCAGATGATCGCCGGGCTGGCCGCAGACGGTGTGGCCGACTCCCAGGGCAAGTTCACCCTCGACCGGGATGTGGCCCGCAAGAAAATGCGGGAATTTCAACTCGCCGATCGGGCCGCCTACGTATTGGAGCTCGTACAGGCGGCGGTGCTCAAGGGCGCCGAGCACCTCGATTTCCGCATCGACAGCGACGACATGCGCCTGTGGTTCGACGGCCGTCCCTTCACCGAGCCGGACTTCGACCACCTCTACTCCTCGCTGTTCACCTCCGAAAGCGACCCCGACACCCGCGCCCGACAGCGGCTGGCCATCGGCGTGAACGCGGTCCTGGGCGCAGGCCCAAAATTCATCCACGTCTCGTCTGGGGACGGCGACGGGGGCGCCCGCATGGTGCTCTCCCCCAAGCAAGAAGAGCGCATCGAGTCCCTTTCACCCGAAGATCTCGATTTCGAACCGGGCACGCAGGTCCACGTAAAATCCCGCCTGGGCCAGCGCCTTTCCGGAGACAACACCAAGATCATCGAAAAGATCGAGACCGCCTGCCGCTACGCCGACGCAGCCATCATCCTCAACGAAAAACGCATCTCTGGTGGCGCGATCCTGGACGGCGCCTACGGTGTCGTGGAACTGGAGGGTGATGGGATCTCGGGGGAGTGCGGCTTCACCCACCGGCTGGGGAATCGGGCCGAGGTGCGCCTGATCGTAGACGGCGTGTGGATCTCCAGCTACAACCTCCCCGACTCCCTGCCAGGGCTATTGGCCGTAGTGAAGGCCGGACACCTCCGAAAGGATCTGTCCCAGTCCGAGATCGTACGGGATGACGCCTGGCAAGAGACCATGGAAGCGGTCTACGCCGCCGAGGGGCGAGCCGTGACCACCTTCGTCCAGCAGCTCCCCAGGCTCCTTTCCGGGCGCAAGTTCCCCGCGGACTGGGCACTGGATCTGCTCCGTTCCCGATGCCGTTCCTATTCATCCATGGAGGACTTCCGACCGGGCGGCGCAGCCGAAGGGCTCGCCAAGGCCCCCCTCTGGCCCACCGTGGCCGGAACTCTCGTCTCCCTTCACAGCCTCGGGGCCCAGCTCGATAAGACCGGCCATGTGGACTACGCCGACTCCTCGATCACCGCGCTACACCTGAGCGTAGACGCCCTCGCCCAGGCCGGTTTTCGGGGCCACGAGGTGCTGCTGCTCCACTGGCTCACCGACTCTCGAGACGGCGCCTTCCTGGCGCACCTGTTCGATGGCCGACTCCGGTCTGTCACCGATCGTCTGCTCCAGTATCTCGGCTAAATCAGGTGGGCTCGGGGAGGTCCTTGTCCCAGGGGACGTCGCCGTCGCCCAGGGTTGCGTTGGCGTACCGGGCGGCGGCGAAGAGTACATCCGAGGCGCGGTTGATGAACATCAGGACCTGGGGGTCCACCTCCTCGGCGCCACCCAGGGCCATGAGCCGCCGCTCGGCCCGCCGACAGACCGTGCGGGCCACGTGGAGTCGCCCCGCCTCCTCGGTGCCGCCGGGCAGCACGAAGCACTTCATGGGTCCGCTTCGCTGCTCGAAGCGATCGATGCACGCCTCGAGGTAGGCCACATCCTCGGCCGAGATCTTCGTGGGCACCACACCGTCGGCGCCGGGGGGCACCGCCACATTGGAGGAGCAGTTGTACAGTCGGTGCTGCAAAAACGTGAGCGGCGAGCACAACACCGGATCCGCCACTCCCGCCAGGGCGCGCCCCACCCAGGAGTTGGCCTCGTCGATGGTGCCGTAGGCCTCCACCCGCAAGGAGTCCTTCGCCACCCGGCTACCGTCCACCAGGGACGTGGTCCCCTTGTCACCCGTACGGGTGTAAATCGTCGATTTGCTCATAGGCTACGGGAATACCATAGATCGTCCGGCCCACGCCTCACTCAAATCCGGGCCTGTCAGGCGCACAAATCCGGGCCTTGACCCCCCCAGAGACCACAGCCGATACTCTCCATCGACGTCCCCATTGTGGCATTGGCGTTTCTTCCACGCAAAAAGGAACAGACAAGTGAACCGCAACTTCTCCCTGAGCCTATCCATTCTGCTGGTGACCTGTTTGGGGTCGGCTTCCTGCGACAGGTCCCAGCCAGGTTCCAACAATGACAACACTGACGCCGGTCCCGACACAGGCGCCGATGCGGCCGGTGACGCGGTGGCTGACGCGGTGGCTGACGCGGCCGGTGACGCGATCGCTGATGCAGACACAGACGCCGACGCCCAGAGCCCCTGCTATCCCTCTGAAGAGACCTGGACGGGTGAAACCCCCCAGGCCACCATCGACGCGCCCCTGATTCTGAACACGATCGTCGACCCGGTGTTTGGCAATGAGGTGACGAGAATCACCCAGGACGGTCTCTATCATCACTATTCGAAAACGCAGCCCTGGAACAGTAACTCCACCTACGTGGCGACGGCCAATGGTGGGTATTTCATCCTCGATGCCACCACCTGGGCGGTGCTGGGCAACAGTCACGTCCCTGACGGCGAGAAGAGATGGTCCACCCTCGATCCCGACAAGATGTTCCACCTCGTCTCCACCCAACTACTGTCCTACAGCGTAAGTAACGACCAAAGCACCTTGATCCGCGACTTCTCCGCCAGTGGCTGCACCACACTTCGCCTCGGCCCCTGGGAGGGAAACCTGTCCATCGATGACAACCGCGTGGCCTTCGCCTGCCAGGTCGGAAGCGACCTTCATTTCCTCCTCTACGACATCGGCGCGGACACCATCATGGCCAGCCGGGTCTTTTCCGGTTCCTGGGGAGATGACTATCTGGACTGGGTCTCGGTCTCCCAGTCGGGAAACTATGTTGTGGCCAATTGGCGCGACTCCGCTACCGTCCGCTCCTACGACACGTCCCTGAACCAACTTCATGTCCTGAGTGAGGGTTCCGAGCATGGAGACCTCTGCTATGACACCGCGGGAAACGAAGTCTACGTGCAGGTGATCTGCGGTGGACATCCGGACAGAGGCGACGCGGGGATCATGGCGTATCGTCTGGACACAGGTGAAAAGACGGTGATCTTGCCGCCCGATGACTTTACCTGCACGGGCCACATCTCCTGTCGCAACTTTCACAGACCCGGGTGGGCCTATGTTTCCTCCACCACACACCACGAGGTGTTCGCGGTGAAGCTCGATGGAAGTCACACGGTCGAGCACGTGGCTCACATGCACAACACGGACAACTCACCCCGGGCGGCGCCGAGTCCAGACGGTTGTATGGTCATGTGGGCCAGTGACTGGGCAGGGCCGATCGCAGCCTATGTGGCGAGCCACCCAAGCGACTGACGCGTAAGGCCCCGGTCAGCAATATATTGGTCAGATCGGGGAGCCCCTCGAATTCTTGAGGGTCCTGGGACACCGTTGTCGCAGCCCACGATGCCAAACCGCCCCCCGGAGACTGCCCCGATCGCTGTCGGGCGACCCCGCCCACTGCCAGAAACATCTCGTCCACCGGCCCGATATCTCAGAGGATCCGCTGACGGATTCAGATCCGGGTCACCGAGGCTGGCACGACAAATGCAATCGCGGTCTGGCATCGCGGTTAGAAAAACTGGATTTCGTTGCTACGAGGTACACCATGAAACGAACGAGCCTGACTGTGTGGTCGCTCGCCCTGTCGGCGGCATTCTTGCTAACCCTGGCCTGCGGAGGCGACAACCCCACACCGACTGGAGTGTCCAAGCTGGACCTACACCAGGCCCAGACCGGCGGGGTGGATATCTGCGCCACCTACGAGCTGGGAAGCGATTGCGATCCCTGCGCTGAGCTGGGCTTCTACGAAGATGGCCTGTGCGACGCCGACCTGATTCAGCACGGCATCTGTCCGGGTCCGGATCCCGACTGTGCCGGCGGTGGCTGCGTCCAGAACGCCGACTGCGACCTGGGCGCGCTGTGCGTGGTGGCCTGTGTCCCGGGCGGAGACTGCTCCGGGACCTGCGTGCAGGTAGAAGTGGGCTGCATCTCCGACGCGGACTGCGGCAGCGGTATGCGGTGCCAGGTGTCGGCGGATCTGGCGGTGGGGACCTGCGTCGCGGACGTGACCGGCTGCGCGGCGGACAGCGAGTGCGCTGCCGGCGAGCGGTGTGAGATCTACTGTGGCAACGGCTGGTGCGACGGCGTCTGCCTGCCGGAGATCCCCGGGTGCGCCGCCAACGAGGACTGCGCCGCCGGCGAACAGTGCCAGGTGTACTGCGGCAACGGCTGGTGCGAGGGGGTCTGCGTCCAGAGCCAGGCCGGGTGCCAGTCCGACGGAGACTGCCTCGAGGGCCAACACTGCGTGGTGACCCCCGACGAGGGCGTGGGGGTCTGCGTGGACGACTACTACGAGTGCGACGTGGACGAGGACTGCGGCGAAGGGTTCCACTGCGAAATCTACTGCGGCAACGGCTGGTGCCAGGGAGTCTGCCAAATAGACGACCCGGGCTGCTCCGCCGACAGCGACTGCGCCCCCACCGAGCAGTGCCGGGTGTACTGCGGCAACGGCTTCTGCCAGGGCGACTGCGTCACCACCGACGGCGGCTGCCAGGGCGACGAGGAATGCGCCGCCGACGAGCACTGCTTGGTGTACTACGACTACGATGGCCTCACAGGTCACTGCATGGCCGAAGCCGAATGCGACGTAGACGCGGACTGCGACAGCTACGAGGTCTGCGAGGTCCACTGCGCAGACGGCTGGTGCGCCGGCATCTGCGCCGCCTACGACATGGTCGACTGATCAGCCCCGCGATCCCCCCGCCCGACCGCCAGACCGCCGACCGCCGACCGCCAGACCGCCCGACCGGAACGAACCCCCCTCCCCCCAATGAGTGGTATATTCCGTCGCTACCCTGGAGGTCCCCGTGTCTGAAAAAGAGCTGACCCTTGCACTGTTGGAAGTAGCACAGAGCACTGCAATCCAGATCTTGGATCAGATACAGGAGGTGGTGCCCCATGCGCTCACCGTGGACAAGGAAGGCCAGGTATCGGTCCCCTACCTCCCCCACGAGCACCTGGAAGGCGTCGGGTGGGAGGACCTCCTGAAGAGAGCCGCGGAGCACCTAAGGGAGCAGGTGGCTCAGGACGCCGTGACGGCCGTGGCCCTGGGGGTGGAGCTGGAAAACGAGGGCGAGCGCGGGGTGGGCATTCAGGTGGAGACTCCCAACGAGACGGTCTTCCAGATCTTCCCCATCGTGGAAAAGGACGGGAAACACTCGCTTGGGGACCCTCTGGAGCCCGACGGCCTACTCTTCGAAGACCTGTACCAGCGACCGAGCGCGGGTTAGGACCCGGTCAGGAAGCGGTCCAGCTCCCACGCCAGGCGGCGGGTTGCTAGGGGATCAGCGCATCAAAGTGACCACCATGGGATGGCGTATGCGTCGGGGCGTAGCTGCCGCACTTCCTCACAAGCCGCGACGACCAACCCTGGTCCGATGCGTACGTTCGGGAAACATGCCGCCAGGCCGTCGAAACCGCGGCAATCTCGACTCGTGGGATTCGTGGTGAGCTTGATTTCAATCGGGTGGAGCACCCCGTCGAGCTCGAGCAACAGGTCGACCTCGGCGCCGCTGTAGGCTCTGAAATGGTAGAGATTGGGCCGCACGGGCCATGACTCCATACGCCCCAGCAGGTCGAGCAACACCCACGTCTCGAACAGGGCGCCGGCCAGGGGGTGTGCCGCAACGCCATCTGGCGAGGAGATGCGCTGTAGGTAACAGGCCAGCCCAGTATCAGAAATGTAGCCCTTGGGTTTTCCGGCGATGCGCTTGATGGCATTTCGAGAGTAGGCCGGAATCTCGATCCACTGATAGGTGGCAGCTGCGATGTCAGTCCAACTCTTGGCGGTCTTGCGATCCACAGCGAGCTCGCGACCGAGCTGATTGTGATTGATTTCGCAGGCGGTGAGGGCGGCAAGAAGACCCGTAAAACGCCCAAAGGCTTGCAGCGAAGATATCCGTGCTGACGTGCGCACGTCGCGCTCGACATAGGTTTGCAGGTAGGAACCGAAGTAGTCACTGAGCAGGTGGTCTGGGAGCTCGATGATGCCGGGAAATCCGCCCCGCCAGATGGTGGCAAAGCTTGATCGCGGGGGACCTGGATCGAAGCCCATTGGATCGAAATCGTCTCCCAGGATCAGGCGCTCGGCGAGGCCGGGTTCCCCGCAGCGGTCCTCAAGCTCTGCCAGGCACATGGCTTTCAGGTTGAGGATGGCCACCCGGCCTGCCAGGGATTCTGACACGGTGCGCAACACGGCTAGGTTCTGCGAGCCACTCAGGACGTATTGGGCCGGCCCGGGGCGACGGTCGACGCGCCGCTTTACCGAGGCCAGCAGCTCAGGCGCATATTGCACCTCATCTAGAAACAGGGGTTGAGGTTGGTTCTGAAGAAACAGATCGGGGTCGGCCCGTGCTCCGAGCACGTCCTGCACCGGATCGAAGGTGACTGTCTTCAAGCCGGGAATGCCCAGGTGCTCTACGAGCGTCGTTTTTCCGACCTGGCGCGCTCCCAGCACAGCGATGACAGGGAAGTGGGCAAAAAGCTCGGCAGCTCGGGCTTCCATGATGCGGGGCAAGTAGCGCATTCAGTAATTATGGGAGTCACACCCCCAAAAGTAAAGGTTTCGGGAATTGGAATTGGCTTGGCAGCTTCCTCTTACCGTCCGAGCTCCGAATTAGTGCCGCCGGGCGATTCGATGCCCACCACCTGGCAATGGTTTCGATTTCCTCACGGGCTCTGCGCTCGAGCTTGATGGAAAGACGGCTGATCACAGCTCGGAACGAAGCTGCTGCAGGTGCTCCTCACCCTCTACGACATCGCCGCCCTCGGCGCTCTGTATCCGGGCCAGGATCTCCGCCTCATCCTCGGGAGAGAGCTCGAAACCCTCGCTGTTTTCGCCGCTGATCAACACTCCGACCGTTTTTCCCTCGGGGAGGGGATCTCCTCCGACGACAATCTTGCCTTCGACTACTTTGCCTACGGTAACGACCGTGTTCTAAGCATACTCCGAATCATGACCCGCCACCAGCCTGGCTTGTCCGGGCTACCTTGGTCATCGGCGCAGAAGAGGTACGTCAATGAGGAGTCGAAAGGAGGGCGTTAGGAGGTCAGGAAGCGGTCCAGCTCCCAGGCCAGGCGGCGGGGGTTGGTGGCGTGGAGGGAGTGCTCACCGGGGATACGCCGTGACTGGAGTTGGGGAAGGGCTTGAAAGCCGTGTACAAGGCGAAGGGAGGCAGGGAGTCGGGACAACCCCGATGAGGCCTGCCGCGACTTGTGGAACAGGGTTACCGACCCACGCAATTTGCGGTGCGCCTGGCGTCGTGTGAGCTCGAACAAGGGCAAACGCACACTGTCACCAGGGATCGACGGTAGCACAGGTCCACTCGCGACAGAGATGGGACGCGTTCGTGCGAGAGCTTCGGCAACAACTACGGACAAGGAGGTACCAACCTAAGCCCCAGCCTTACCCGTGGGTGGTCGAAGGGGACATCAAGGCCTGGTCCGATGAAATCGGGCACCATGCGTTGCTAATGCGGCTGAGAAGACGTGTTGCGGATCGCAAGGTGACCCAACTGGTCGGAACGTTCTTGAAGGCAGGAGTGATGGCCGAGGAGTAGTATATCCGCACCTCAGCCGGCACTCCACAGGGAGGCATACTGTCTCCCCTGCTCGCCAACATCGCCCTTGGCGCCATCAAAGAATGCTACGAGCGATGGGTCTACAGGACACCCGCAAAACGTAAGAACGCTCAGACCAACCCGCGAAAAGCGGCGTATTACGCGCGCATCGTGGACCGTCGGGCAGGGCGACTTGTCTGTCTCCCCATCCGGCCTGGAAAAAAACGGCCCGGCTCCGTCTTCGAGGATACGCCCTCGAGCCCAGTGGTGTCCCTAATCCCCGGCCCTCCCGGAACGTTGGTGGCCGGATTCGGCAACGGCGTGTTCGGCCTGTGGAGCCTGGCCAACGGCATCAACCTGAAGCACCGACGCATGCACGGCTCGGTGGTACACCTGGTCTTCAGCCAGGGAATCCTAGTAGCCGCCATCGAGCTGGGACAGCACGCAACGCTGGATCTCAGCGTATTCCACGTCCCGTACTGCGAGCTCCTACGCAGGATCTGACGCCGGGTGGAGATCCTCTGGCACACGGGCCTCCCCCAACGACAGCGCCCCGATCCCCACCACCGCTGCGCCCCCTAAAGGCAGCGACAGCATCCGGGTCGCAGGTCGCAGGTCGCAGGTCGCAGGTCGCAAGTCCTCAGGGAGTGTGGGCCCCCAGTAAGTGACTGTCCAAGGGCTCGGTGGTCCACTGGGCCGGGTCCCAGGCGGGAGCGGTGATGCCTGTGTTGATTCCGGGATTTCGGATAAAGCCCGTGTCGGCACCGAAGATCGCCGCATCCCCGATGACGCCCACGAGGTCCACGCGGTTCGAATCCGGGTCCACGAGCTCCACCGCGTCGTTGCCGTTAAAGGAGAGCAAGCCCGAGCTCTGGTCGGCGGTGGCCCCAACGAGGACAGCGCCCGTGTTCGCCAGGACATAGGTCCCACCGCTGGGCAGGATCACGGAGTTGAGCGCGATGGTCGAAGACGGTGTCGCGCTGCCGTTGGAGTATACTCGGACGGAATAGCCTCCCAGGGAGAGGTCGGAACCACTGGCGTTATACAGCTCGGTGTACTTGTTCAGTCCCGTGCCCTCCACGTACTCCGAGATAATCAAGCCACCGCCATCGCCACCGGGGAGCTGGCCCTGGAAATGAACGATACCGCCGCCCCCCGTGTAGTCGGTGTAGGTCACGAAGAAGTCGTTCCGGGAGGTCCCGTGAATGGACTGAAGGTTCCCGTCCACCGGGGGCGCCATGGGGGACCAGGCGACGCCGTCGTACCAGACCAGGGTCCCGGCGTCCCCCACGATGAACACGTCCCCCTCGGGCGCAACCCACACGTCACGCAAATTCTCCGAGACGGGCACGACCACCTGGGACCAGCTCGTACCATCCCAGTGGAGCACCCGGGCGTAGTCTCCCACCACCCAGACGTCGTCCGGCCCTGAACCGCCCATGCTCCTGAAGTAGACCATGGGCATCCCCACCGCGGTGGCGGCCCACCCGGTACCGTCATGGCGCCAGACCTGGTTCCGGCCGGCCACATAAACATCGTTTGGACCGCTGGCCCACACTCCGTATAGGTGATCCCCGCCCGGCACGCTCATGGCGCTCCAGCTCGTGCCGTTGTATCGGGTCACGCGGCCGTTATCGCCCACCGCGTAGATCTCACTGGCGCTTCGGCCCCAGACCCGCCAGGGACGATAGAAATATATCGGGTCCGCGGACCAACCGGTCCCATCGAAGTGCCAGAGCGCGTTCGAAGTGGCGCCGGCGGCCCAGACATTGCTGGGCGAGACCCCCCACACACTACGCAGCCCTGACGCGCCGCTGGGAGCCGGCGCCGACCAGTCCGATCCGTTCCAACGCGACACAGCTCCGCCGCTGGCCACCGCAAAGGCCTCCGTGGAGCTGTCGGCCCAGACACCGTACATACCAATGTTGACATTGCTGTCGGTGGTCCACCCCGGCCCCTTCCCGCCGAAGTGCAGGATTTTGCCCGCGGTGCCCACCGCGTAGATGTCGTTTTTAGACGCCCCCCAGACCCCGATCAGATAAGCCCCCGTGCCGCTATGCTCGGCGGTGTAGGACGAGCCGTCATACCGGAAAATAGTCCCGTACCGTCCGACAAATATCACGTCGTCGGACGACGAACCCCAGACCCCCCTCATGTGAGCGTATGAGTTCGCGGGCGCGAGGGTGGTTGAGTGCCACGTTCCATCGTAGTGAAGAACCGTCCGGTAGGTGCAGGCCGCGTGAATATCGTTCGGGCCAGTACCCCAGAATCCGTAGATCGTGTTCGGAGTGGGCACGGTAACACTGCTCCACGTGCTGCCATCGAATCGGCGGACCAGGGAGTACTCGCCGCCGCCCGCGCTAGAGATATCACCGCCGCCCCCGGCGTAAACATTGTTTGGTCCGCTGGCCCAAACCGCCGCCAGTAAAGAGTTGGTACCTGAGTCCACGGTAGTCCACGAAAAGCCGTCATAGTGCAGAATCTCGTAGGTATACGAATAGGTCGTCGTGCCGGTGCGGGTTCCCCCGACCGCGTACACATCAGTCGGCGAGATGGCGAAAACCGAGGCCAGGGACTCCGTGCTCCCCGAGGCGTGAGGTGTCCATGCGGAGCCGTCCCAGTGCAGGATCGTCCCGTTGTCACCTACGACCCACAGATCGTCCGGGCCTATGCCGTGCACGGACCGCAGGTGTTCGGTGGTACCCGAGGGGATGGGATCCCACCGGTTGCTACCGCGCCCATGCAGAATTGTGCCGTCAGCCCCTACGATCCAGATGTCGTCCCAGCCGAAACCGAAAACATCGATCAGGGTCACGCTCGTGCCCGAAGGCAGCGCGGACCAGCCCGGCGAGTAGCAGCCCTGGTAGGTGTAACGACAGTCCGAGGAGCAGCTGAGCCGCCCCGCGTCGAAGCCGTAGAAGTCCACGCAATACAGACCCCGTACATCCAGACCGTCGCACTCCTCGGTGCCGTTGACCTCACCGTCGCCACAGTACCTCTGGCACCCCACCACCGGATCGATGGTCTGGCAGTCCGGACTGCAGGTCAGGTGGCCGGTGTAGTAGCCGTAGTCCACGCAGGAGAGCACTCCGAAGTCCGCGTAGTCGCAGGCCTCCTCCAGATCCAGGACGCCGTCTCCGCAGCGGCCCTCACACTGACCGAAGCTCGGCTCGCAGTTCGATTGGCAGGTCAGGATGCCACTATAGTAGTCGTAAGCAGTGCAGTCTGCCGCGTCGAGGTCGGAGCCGTCGCAGCTCTCGTCGCCATTGAGGATCCCGTCCCCGCAGTAGCCCCCGCAGCCAAACGTGTCGATTCGACAGGTCGACAGACAGGACAGGGTGCCCGGGTGATAGCCCAGGGACTCGCAGGTGTCCGAGCCGAGCTCGGACCCATCGCACTGCTCCCCGCGGTCGGCGTCGAGGATCCCATCTCCGCAACCAGCCAGAACACACCCCGGGCGACAGATCGCTCCCGGGTCTACAGAGTTGTTGGCACCCTCGTCGCACTCCTCACCGAGATCCACCACCCCATCTCCACAGCTCTCTTCGAAGCAGGTGGGCCCGCAGCCGTCTCCGGGGGCCAGGTTGCCGTCATCGCAGATCTCGCCCAGCGCGACGTCAATGACGCCGTCTCCGCAGCGCGGCACCTGACAGGTCACACGACAGGTATCCGGGGTCACCGAAGAGTTGGAGGCTCCATCGTCACAGGCTTCGGCGTTGCTTGGATCCACCACGCCATCGCCGCAGCGAGGCAGGCGACAGGACTGCCGGCAGGCGTCGGCGATGGCGTCCGAATTGGCGGGCCCGTCGTCGCACTCCTCGGTGCTGTCATCCACCCCATCCCCGCAGATCCCCGGAATGCACACCTCGAGGTCGCAATGATATCCCCCCACCCCATCGACCTCACACAGCGTGCCGTCCTCCTGGTCGACGCAGCTGGTCAGCTGACTGGGCTGGACGCACAGCTCATGCTCCGAGTCGCACCGAAACCCCGGTGGACAGACCTGGCTCCCACAGGGAGTGCTCTGCGAGCCGACGCAGCCTGCGCCCAACAGAACCAAAGCAGTGATGAAAAATGATCGCACGATACCTCCCCGGGGATTGAACAAAAACGCCCTGTCGAACAAACCCGCCAAACGGGAGCTGACTGAGCCGGTCTAGAATCTGTAGGTTACAGCCACGCCCGTGGTGCGGCCGATCACCGGAACCACCATGAGTTGGGGTCGGCTGGGACGACTGAGACTCGCCTTTTTGGTGTCAGCGTCGCCGTCATCGCTTTTGACGAGCCGCGGGCGATTCAACAACAGGCCTATGAAGCTGACCCCGGCCACCACGCCCCCGACCACGATCAAGCCCACGCCGATCTTGCGGTACAAGACCCCCTTATCATATGCATCGGTATCGTAGTTGCCGGACGGTATCGAATCATCGTATTTGTTATAGGCGTTCTGGGCGACCACCATGGCGCCCGCGCCCCCGCCTGCGATGCCGAGGCCCAGGACCAGGCCGGTCCACGGCAGCCAGCGGGGCAACGGAGTCTTGAGCTTGCCGCGCTTGATGATGACCCGCGCCTTGATTTTTTTCAGCTTGATGCGGAGCGTCCGCCGATCGCCGCCCGCCAGGTCGATGGTTCTCGTTTCGCCGTGGTGGCCCCTGAGCGTGACGGCCACCACGTGCTTACCCGCCTTCAATCGCAACTGCGTATTGAGGGGACCCGCTCCGAGCAGTTTTCCGGCGACCACCACCTGCGCCCCTGTCTGCGGTGCGATGATACGTAAAGTCCCCACTCGCTTGAGCATGTTCCCCAAATGGACCCGCGCGTTCTTGATGAGCTTTTTGTACTTGGGGGTCTTCGGCGCGTTCTGCAGGAACTGTTCAAAGTAACGGATCACCTCGATGGGGTGATCCATCTCCTGGGCCATGCGAGCGAGGTTGTACAGGTACTTGGGCTCGCGATCCAGGGTGTAGGCCTGGACCCAAAGCCTCTTGGCCTTCTTGTAGTCGCCGTCATTGAAGGCCTCGAGGGCCTTCTTGTGGAGACCCGTGCCCTGAGGGCTGGCCATGGCGTCGCCGGCCTGGAGCAGTACACAAAGGACAAGAATGGAGGGCAAAACCCAGCGGATGAGTGTTCGCATAGTGCGCTCGATTTACCAGACTACCGGTCAGTCAGCAATGTCCCGGATCTTCCGCCTGCGGCGCGGCACCGGAGGGGGTGGTCGCGGCCGCCTAACCCTCCTGGGCGCGATACGTCGCGGTTTCACCTTGATCAAAATCGGCGGCCGCGCCATGGACGGAGCGACCACCCTCGGCCGAGCTCTGCGACGCCGCCGCCTGGTGCTCTTTCTCATGGAAGGCCGTACAGGTCGCGCATGGGCCAGGCCCGCGTCCGGTGAGACCTTGGCTTTTGCCATGGGCAGCGGCTGCACCCGCACCTGCTCGGCGGCGCCCGCATCCAAGGCCTCGGCCGGCGCGTCCACCGCGGGCTTCGCGGCGCCAGCGGCGGAGGTCTTCGTGTCAGTACCCCCGCGCGTGAAAAACAGCAACAACCCCACGGCCACCACCAACGCCCCAATCCCCCCGGCGACGGGAAGCGCCAGGTTCCGCTTCCGAGGAAGCTCAAACACGTCCTGGGCTTGGGCGGCAGCGCCGGACAGGGTGGAGGTGGAGGCATCCGAAGAGGTCTGCGGTCCACCATCAGACCGGACTGTCGCAGGGCCAGCGACTCCCGTGACCGGCGCGACCTCATCGCTCTGTAGACCAGCGCGAAAGGCCTCGCAGAACTCCCCCAGGCTGCCGAAGCGATCTTCGACGCGCTTGGAGACGGCTTTGTCCACGGCGGCGATGGCCCCGTAGGGCAGGTGCGGCGCGACCTGACCAAGAGGGATCGGATCCTCGAAGCAGATCTTCATGAACACCGCCGGCAGGCTCGGCCCGCCGAACGCGAGGTCTCCACACAGCGCCTCGTAGGCGATGGCCCCCATGGAGAAGATATCCGCCCGCGCGTCTACATCACGGGCCTCCCCTTCGGCCTGCTCGGGAGACATATAGTTGGGCGTACCCATGATGGCGCCCGCCTGGGTCTGCATGGTCTCGGTGGTCTTGATCTTGGAGATCCCAAAGTCCAGAATCTTTATAATCTCGTTGCCGTTGATGTTGGAGATGAAGATATTGTCCGGCTTCATGTCGCGGTGCACGACCCCAGCCGCGTGCGCCGCGTCCAGTCCGTTGGCGATCTGGGTCATGATCGCCAGCCATTGCCAGGGGTCTACTGGGCTCTCGCGCGCCAGGTAGTCGGTGAGGACCTCCCCTTCCAGTAACTCCATGGCCATGTAGAGGCAGCCGTCCTCGGCCTGGTTGAAGTCGTACACCTGGACGATATGCGCCGAGCCCACCGACGCCGCGATGATGGCCTCCCGGTGGAAGCGCTTGAGGGCTTCTGGATTCTCCGCGGCGTCTCCGCGCAGGATCTTGATCGCGTAACGCTTTGGAATCGAAACGTGGTCTGCTTCGTAGACCTCACCCATGCCGCCCCTGCCGATCATCTTCCCAAGGCGGTACATTCCCCGGATGACCTGGCCGGTGCGCTGGCTCGTCGACGATAGCGGTGTTTCGGTCACAGTGGATCCCAGTTGCCCAAGAATGTAACGTGAGCGCTGGAATTGGTCAACGACCGCCGACACGACCGTCAATCCCTATTGGAGCAAAGACCTCCGCCGTGGGGTGGAGCACCCTCAGCCTTGAACCGGCTTCTGAAGAACTCTCAGCATCTCCTCAATGCGTTGATAATGCTGCCTGATATCCGCAGGACAGGGGTCAGGTCGCTGCCGATCCAGCAGGTGGATCAGGCTCACCTCAGCGTCACTCTGCTGCTCGCGCATATGGTGGTGGCGCTCCTCACGGGCCCGGATCGCCTTCTCGAAGTCCGCCTCCTTCCCGTCCTTGTGCCTGAAAATCTCCTCCAACCGCGCCTCCAGGGTGGCGATCTGGAAGTCGAGGTCGACGCTCTGGGGCGAATCCACCGTGTGCTCCATCAGCCGGCTGCGTTCCATGCTCAAATCCACGACGGCGCTACGAACGCGGACCATGGACTCCCGCATGACCCCGTCGAGCTCCTTTAGCCGCTCCTCGGCGACGACGATCTCCGTCTGGAGTCTGTCGGCCGACTCCTCGATCTGGGCCAAGCTGCCCAAAGTCTCTCGAAGCTGGGGCGGATCCAGCCTCATCTGTAGAAGATACGCACCGAGCTCCTTGCTCAGCTTCACCACCTGGGACCAGTACCACTCCTTCCGCACGACCTCGCCGTCGGCAGACTCAGGTAGGGCTGCGACGTGGCTGGGCATGGCGATGGTCACGTGCCCATCAGAGTCGTCAGCGCTTACGGTGGATTCGTCCCAGTCGTCCGCCACGTCATCGGCGGCGAGAGCGGCGAGCAGGTTCGGTACGATCTTCGTCTGTGCCTTCCTCATGGCCATCAGGTGAGGCTCGATGACCTTCAGGAGGTCCGCGGCGGCGTGGGGGCGGTCTTGGGAGCGCTTCCTCAGGCAGGCCAGGATGACCCGCTCCACATCAGACGGAATGGGCTCGGCCCCAGGGTCGAGGTGAGTGCTCGGAGGCGCCGGAGTGTCCCGCTGGTGTGCAATGAGCAGCTTGGGAATGGACTTGGCAATGAAAGGGAGCCGACCGGCCACCAGCTCGTAGCCCATGACCCCCAGGGAGTATATGTCTGTGTGGTGATCCACGGCGTCGGGGTCACCGCGGGCCTGCTCCGGAGACATGTAGGCCGGCGTGCCGAAGATGTCTCCCTGCTTGGTAAGAGCGGTCATGTCGGCCTCGGCCATCATCTTGGCGAGGCCGAAGTCGAGGATCTTGACCAGATCGTTACCCACTGCGTCCCGGGCAAGCAGCGTATTCTCCGGCTTGAGGTCCCGGTGAACGACTCCAAGCTTATGGGCCGCCCCTACGGCACGGCAGATCTGAGCCAGGATGGATAGGCCGCGCAACATGGGCATACGCCCGGGCGCGACCTCTAAGATCACATCCTGAAGACTCGGACCATCGATGTACTCCATCACCAGGTAGAACTGGCCGCTTTTCGCGCGACCGAAATCGTTGATCACAACGATATTCGGATGGTTCAGCCGACTCGTAGCCTGCGCCTCCCGCCGGAAGCGCTCCACCAGCACGGGATCGGACTCGACGGCTTCGTGCAACACCTTGATGGCAAAACGACGCCCGAGGGCAGCGTGCTCGGCAACGTACACCTCACCCATGCCCCCCGAGCCCACGAGCTCAACGAGCTCGAAGCGACCGGCAAAAATGTGACCTATGAGTGAGCCTTTGGCCATTTGTCCTTTGGGTCCTTAAGAGGGAGAATCCAGAGACATGTTTTTACCATTTCATGCGGCGATGTTCTACAGGAAGGTGAGCACAGGGCGCACTGCGAGATGGATTGTGAGATAATTCCCTACATGTCGAACTTTGAATCAGCGGGGTTGGGCGCTGGAGGTAGCTTTGTGGTGTGTGCCGTTCGATAGGCGCGCGTCGACCGCTGCTGCCTCTTGGGGGCCGATGGCGCCGACGCGCGCTTGCCCCCCCCAAAGGGAAGCAGAAGGACAAAGGCGCCACACGCATGACAAAGAGACAAACGCAGAAAGACCGTAAAACGGACCTGTGGGCGTCCGATTGGTCGTTCCGACCGAACTCGCCGTCCCGGCGGCCGGTCCGTAAGCCTACTGGTAGCAGATCTTCTCGCCGAAGGTGAACCAGCCCTCGATGCAGGAGTAGCCGGAGCGACAGTCGGCTGAGGTCAGACACCGCTTCATGCAACCGCCGCGCAGCTCGTAGTCGCTCCAGAGCTTGATGCAGGCGCTGTCCACTGGGCAGTTGTCCAGCTCGACACTGCAGTCGGAGGTGCAGTAGCCCCCGGTGAACGAGGTGATGCACAGCGCCCCCTCGCAGTCGGTAGAGTCTACGCAAGCATCACCCACGCGTCCGTCAGCACCGTCGTTCTCACAGAACCCGGTCAGCTTGTTGCAGGTGCCGGTGGCGCACTGCCGGTCGTGATCGCAATCCGCTAAGCACAGGGTCCCCACGATGGTCTCCATGCACGCATAGCCCGACCGGCAGTGCACCTGGTGGGAACACTCCGGCCAACAGCGATGGCCAACAGTGCCGCCGAAATCCACGCATCGCGTCCCCGCGTCGTTACAAGGCGTGATGTCGCACCCCGCCTGGGCGCAGATGCCGCCCGGAACGCCTGAGCTCCCCTCGTTCAGGCAGCTGCCGTTGCGGCAGTCGGTGTCCGCGGTGCAGGCGTCACCGTCTCGTCCCCGCGCGGGAGCGGAGAGTGTCCCTCGGAAGTGGTGGAGCGTGTTCCCCACCACGTACACGTCGAAGGGCGACGACCCCCAGATGGCCACCAGGTAGTCTGCGGTGTCGCTCTGCACCGGCGCCCAGGACCAGCCGTCGTAACGCAGCACCGTCCCGGCATTCCCCACCACCCACACGTCGTAGGCCGAGGTCCCCCAGATGGCGGTGAGGTCCTCGCTGGTGCCCACCGACGCCGTGGACCACGACGCCCCGTCGTACCGGGCGACCACGCCGTCGTTGCAGGCCACCAGGATGTTGTCGGCGGAGCTGCCCCAGACGCCGCCACAGTTCACCCCCGGAACCTGATACATCATGGACCAAGAGCTGCCGTTGTAGTGCCGGATCCAACCGAAGGCGGTCACCGCGTAGACATCGTCGCTCGCTGTCCCCCAGAAGCTGTAGAAGGTGCTGGTGGTGTTCGTGGGCATGGTGGACCAGGAACTGCCGTCGTAGTGCCGGATCATCCCGTCGGAGCCACCAGCGAACACGTCGTCTGGCGCCGACCCCCACACGGCGCGCAGCCAGGAGCCGCTGGCCTGGCTCACCTGTGACCAGGAGGCGCCGTTATAGTGCCAAATTCGATCTTGACCGACCGCGTAAACGTCGTCCGACGAAAACCCGTAGATGGCTTCGAAGGTGGAGGAGGCTGACTGAGCCGACCAGCCGCGGCCGTCGTAGTGGTGCACGGTGCTGAGGTTCTGTACCGCCACGAAGACGTCGTCAGGCCCCGACCCCCAGACCGCCGCCGGGAAACCGGTCATGGTGGGGTGCTCCACGCCGAAACCGCGTCCACGGAAATGGAGGATCTCTCCCAGGCTGCCCACGGCGAAGACGTCGGCCGACGAACTCCCCCAGACAGAATAAAGTTCCTCCGTGCTGTTCGTGGTGACCCGGATCCAGCTGGTCCCGTCGTAGCGGAGCAGGGTCCCGTCCGCCCCTGCGGCGTAGACGTCGTTGTACCGTCCCCCCCAGATGGTGTAGAGTTCCTCGGTGGTCCCGGAGGTCATGGCGGACCACACGGATCCGTTGTAGTGCAGGATGGTCCCGTTGCGACCGACGGCGTACACGTCGGAGGGGCCCGTGCCCCAGACGTAGTTGAGCAGCTCCGACGTGGGCGTGGAGTGCTCGGCCCAGCCGGGGCCGCCAGAATTGTGCACGATCCGACCGAGGCCGCCCACCACGAAGATGTCGCTGGCCGAGGATCCCCAGATGGCCCGATAGGCGGGCGGCGAGGGGATGGTGTCGATCTCGGTCCACGCGGTGCCGTCGTATCGCAGCACCTGCCCTTGGGCTGCGGCGTAGACGTTGGCCGACCCAGTCCCCCACAAGCCGTAGATGTACGTGCTGGTGGGCGAGGTCACCCCGCTCCAGCCATCCCCGTCGAAGTGCAGGATGGTGCCGGAGTCCCCCACCGCCCAGACGTTGGTGGACGACGACCCCCACACCGCGCGCAGTCGGTTCGTGGTGGGCGAGGTCATGGCCGTCCAGTCCTCCCCGTCGAAATGCAGGATGGTGCCGGAGTCCCCCACGCTGATCACGTTCTTGAAGGAGCTGCCCCACACCGATCGGAGCTGGAGAGTGGTGCCCGAGGTCTCGAGCGACCACTCCGGCCGAAAGCACGCGTCGAGACTGCGGGAGCAGTCGTCCACGCACAGCAGCCCCCCCGCCGTGTAGTTCGAGAAGTCCCGGCAGGCCAGCCCCTGGAGATCGGCGCCGTCGCATTGCTCCGGTCCGTTCACCGCTGAGTCGCCGCAATATCCGACGCAGCCGGAGTCGTCGATGGCGTCGCAGCTCGCCGAGCAGTCGAGGGTCCCGGAGTAGAATCCGCGCGCGGTGCACGTCTCGACGCCGAAGTCCGAGCCGTCGCAGAGCTCGCTCCCATTGCGGGCGCCATCGCCGCACTTCCCGCTGCAGTCAGCAAAGCCGAACCGGCAGTTGGGCAGGCAGGAGAGCGTACCCAGGTAGTAGGGGTCCACGAGGGTGGTGCAGGTGAGTCCGTCGAGATCGGCTCCGTCGCAGTCCTCCGAGCCGGCCGGCCCGTTCTTCACGCCGTCGCCACAGTAGCCCGAGCACCCCGTCAAGTCGAAGCGGCAGGTGTCGCCACAGGCGAGCGTTCCCGGGTAGCGGCCGAGGCTCTCACAGGTCTCACCAGCCAGCTGGTTTTCGTCGCAGTCCTCGCCCCGCGCGCTGTCCAGGATGCCGTCACCACAACGCCCCGGCTGGCAGTCATCCCGGCACTCGGCGTTGGGATCGTTCGAATTCGCCGTTCCCTCGTCGCAGATCTCGAAGGGAGGGTTGACCACGCCGTCGCCGCAGGTCTCGATGGATTTGCAGTCGCCGCTGCACCCATCGCCGGAGGCGTTGTTCCCATCGTCGCACACCTCCTCGAACAGCGAATCCACCACGCCGTCGTTGCACCGTGGCAAGTAGCAGGTCGTGCGACAAACATTCGGCTCGGTGTCGGAGTTCTGGGCCGCCCCGTTGTCGCACTGCTCGAGAAGATCGACATAGCCGTCGCCGCACTGGCCCAGCACGCAGATTTCGTTGAGGCAGTGGTAGCCGCCCCGGCCCCCGAGCTCGCACAGCGTCCTGTCGGCTTGGCCCGCGCAGGGGATGAGCGCCTCGGGAGACACGCACATGAACGTCTGCCCCACCTGCTCACACAGCAAGCCCCGCGGGCAGACTATATTGGGGCCGCAGGACGTGCTCTCTGAGCCCACGCACGACATGCCGAGCGCTGTAACAAGCACCAGGGACGCGAGGATGGCACGGCGCATCCCAGGGCGGATCGTGGTTGGCAAGCAATACACCGCAAAATACAAAGCTCTCGTCATGATGCCAAGTCCCCTCCGCCCAAACCGGACAGACCCCGACCTTACCATAGTCGCCGTCAAAAATTCCATTACCGTTCTGGGTAATGAGCACGTGAGCACTACACGAACTACAGGGCGATATCCCGGTCCCGTTTGGACCGCGGGATACAAGTCGGCGGCCCCTTGCCCCGGCGCTGCAGTGTACGCATGCGCTCATCCGTAAGCCGCAGCCAAAAATTGGGATCCTCGAGTTGGCGCGCAGTGAGGGTGCGAAACGGCCCGACCCGTCGGTCCTTCGGATTCCGTAGAAACACGACGAACCGGCCTCGGCGACTGGCCAAAACCAAAGCCTGAGCCTCGGTGGGCAGCGCCTGGATCGTCATCCGAAATGACCCTTTTGACAGCTGATTGATCCTCGTAACGCCGAGGACACGAGCATGTTGCATCAGGACCATGGACGCGAATCCGACCCCCGATGCAGCGGTAGTCAACAACAAGACGTCCACCCGATCGTCAGGCCGAATCCACCCAATGGGGGCCCCGGTCGACTCCACCCGCAGACTCACCGCACGCCCCCCCGAGGGCAAAACACGACTCAGTCGCACCTGCGCGGTGTCCGACGCTATCCCCCCCGCCTGCGCCGAGGCGCTCATGGGCCCGGTCTGAGGACTGTTCTGACCACCGCTCCGTATTCCGGAGGCGAGTCGAGCGCGACATTGGTCCTCGCACAGGGCGGCACACCCCTGCGCCACCAGAGCCAGGGCGATCCATGACGCCAATATTCCCACCTGCCAGGTTCGCATCTCACCCTCAGTATCCCTTGTGCAATAGTCTTCGCTAGGGGGTCACCGTGAGAGCGCCCGCCTGCCCGGGGCTGTATTCCTCGCGGGCGTGAGCGCCATCCAGATCGCAGTAGAGCCATGACACGCCGCCATCGCGGGAGAAACGGAAGGCGTAGTCGTAGACGCCGGCCTGCGGCACGGTGAGCTCTGCCATGTACTCGTCGTCGTTCCCATAGCTCATGTTGTACTTCGCCCAGGACCAACGCCACGAAGAATCAAACCAGGGCTCGGTGCCCACGTCCCCGTAGCCCACCTCAGCGATGATGTTGACGCCCTGCCAGTCTCCGGGCGTAAGATCGGCCTGGTAGACGCGGCCGAAGATCGGCTCCGAGGCGACCTGCGCCGACGTGTTGGTGGAGAGCGGATACTGGAGTGAGCACCAGTCGATGAGGCCATCTTCGCCTCCCGGGAGACGCCCCTGGAACCGGTGCACGGTTCCGGTGCTGTCCACAGCCATCATATGATCACGGGATGAGCCGTGGATGTACTGTAGAGAGCTCGTGGTGTGGGATTCCATGAGGGACCAGGCCTCCCCATCCCACCAGATGATGGCGCCTCCGCTGCCCGCCGCGAAGACCTCCCCGGTGGAAGTAGCCCAAGCGTCGACCAGGCTTTCGGGTGTGGGCGAGATCATCTTCGTCCAGCTCGCACCGTCCCAGTGCACGATCGTGCCGGACCGGCCGAAGACCCACACATCATCAGGACCGGTTCCAGTGATGGCCTCGATATACTTTCCTTCAAAGGGCTCGGTGATCATGGTCCACTGGCTGCCGTCCCAGTGCCCCAGGCGACCGTACCAACCCCCGGTGTAGATATCGTCGGGACCACTGGCCCACACCGCCCAGAGGTAGGTGGGGCTGCCCGATCCCTTGTAGAGCAAGCTGAAGAGGTTCCAGTCGTGCCAGGAAGAGCCGTTCCAATACCACACGTGGGACCCGCCACCGGCGAGGTACACCTCGGAATCGGACCGCGCGAAGACATCCCGGATGTCTCCCGACACGCTGGAGACAACGGACCAGCTCGCGCCATCGTAGTGCAGCAGGCTACCCACATCGCTGGCGTTTGCCGCCGCGTAGATGCTCGTCGGGGAGACCCCGGACATGGCGTAGACGTGTTTGATGGTGGGCGAGGTCATGGTACTCCAGCTCGTGCCGTTCCAGCGGTAGAGGCCGCCGTTGTTCCCGCCGGCATGGGCTTCGCTATCCGAGGTCACCCAGACCGACTTCAAGGCCTCCGGGTACTGGGTGTCGACCTGCCAGCCCGATCCCTCTCCGCCGTAGTGCAGGATCTTGCCACCGCCACCGACAGCGTAGGCGTTGGACGGAGAGGCCCCCCAGATCCCCAGCAATGTAACACCTGTGGGATTGACGAAGGACCAATCGCTGCCGTTGTAGTTAAAAGTACGACCGTACCGCCCCACGACAGTCACGTCAGCGGGCGTGGCACCCCACACTCCATAAGAGACCATGAAGGAGGCCAGAGACTTCGCCCGGGTCCACGAGGTTCCATCCCAGTGAAGGATGTTCTCATCCCCGCCCACGGCCCAGACGTCGTTCGGCCCGAAGCCCCAGAGGCCCCAAAGATCCTTGTACGCGGCCGGCATGGATTCGCCTACGCTCATGATCGTCCAGGTGGAGTCAGCGTAACGCAAAATGGTTTGGTTATCCCCGGCGGCAAAGACGTCGTCGCCCGATGAGCCCCACACGGCGCGTAACACCGTGGTGGTAGGCGACGTCATGGCCGTCCAGGCCGAGCCGTCCCAATGCAGGATTGTACCACCGACGCCCACGGCGAAGACGTTGTCGGGGGCTGCCGCCCAGACGTCAAAGAGCTCTTCGGCGGTCCCGGAGACCATGGGACTCCAGCTTTGTCCGTCATAGCGTAAAATCGTCCCCGCGGCGCCCGACACGAAAACATCCTCCGGGCCGGTACCGTGAATCGCTCTCAGGCTCTCGGTCGTATTGGACACCATGGCGGTCCAGGCGGTGCCGCCGTGATTGTGCAGGATCGTACCGTCGGCACCGACCGCGAAGATGCTCGTGGCCGAGACCCCCCAAACGTCCCAGAGACTCGATGTGGTCCCTGAAAAGCGGTTCTGCCAGCCCGGCGAGTAACAGCCGGAAAACAGGCGCCGGCAGTCCTGGCTACAGGCCAGGCGACCGGCCTCATAGCCGGGGAAATCGATGCACAGCACGCCCTGAATGTCTGCGCCGTCGCACTCTTCGGTACCGTTGACCAGACCATCGCCGCAGTACCCGGAGCAGCCTGCGGTGTCGACGGTGCCACACTGACCCGAGCAGGTGAGCGCACCCGTGTAAAAGCCGTAGGTCGCGCAAGAGAGCCCACCGAAGTCCTGGTGGTCACAGGCCTCGGAGCCGTTCATTACGCCGTCACCGCAGGAACCGTCGCACTGACCCAGGTTGAAGCGACAGTTGGACTGGCAGGTCAACGTACCGCCGTAGTACCCCTCCGTGGTGCAATCTCCGCCGTCCAGCTCCGAACCATCGCACTCCTCCTCGCCGTTTACTATCCCGTCGCCACAATACCCACCGCACGCGCTGAGATCGAAGCGACAGGTCGGCAGGCAAGAGAGCGTGCCGGGGTGGTAGCCCTGGGTTTCACAGGTCTCGGCGTCGAGCTCCGTGCCATCGCACTGCTCACCCCGCCCATCGTCCAGGATCCCGTCCCCGCACCCGGCCAACACGCACCCCGGCCGGCAGACGGCGTTGGGTGCGATGGAGATGGCGGCGCCCTCGTCGCACTCCTCACCGGCATCCACATGACTGTCCCCGCAGGTCTCCTCCGAACAGGTAGGACTGCAGCCATCTCCGGGAGCGAGGTTCCCGTCATCGCAGAGCTCCCCGAGATCCGGGTCCACCACGCCGTCGCCGCAGCGGGGGAGCTGGCAGGTCTCGCGGCAGGCGTCGGGCGTCACCGAGGAGTTGGCAGCGCCGTCGTCGCACGCCTCCATGTTGGAAGGATCGATCACCCCGTCCCCACAGCGGGGGAGGCGACAGGTCGGGCGGCAGGCGTCGGGCTGGTCCGAGGAGTTGGCAGCGCCCTCATCGCATTCCTCGGTGGAGTCAGCCACCCCGTCCCCACAAACACCCGGAATACAGACCTCCTGGTCGCAGTGGAATCCACCGATCTCATTGACCGTGCACAGGGCGCCGTCCGGCTCACCAATGCAGCTCACCAGCTGCAGGGGCTGGACACAGAGATCATGCTTCGAGTCGCATTCGAAGCTGGGCGGACAGACCTGCGCCCCACACGGCGTACTCTTGGAACCGACACAGCCGCCCGACACGAGGACAGTCAGCAAAATGCCGATGGAGCACACAGCTCCCACAACCACCGATAGCTTTGTCTGAAAAGACATATTCTCTCCAATTCCCATGATCCCGTCCTATTCGGAAATACGACCAAGGCCAATCCCATGTGAATGAGTGTTCAGAAGCTGCACAGGTAGCCGACTTGCCAGGTACAGGGTGCATCTCCCCAGGACTTCAGGTAGCCGTGAATAACTCCGCAGTTCTCGCTTGTGCCACCGTTGGGGTCTGTCGATTTCCAGTTAAAGTAGCTCGCCACCGTTCCATCGGGCCACGACCAGATGGATTCGTTGCCCTCGTCTGTCAGTCCCATCCAGAGCCATCCACAATTTACGCTATTGGCCACCTCTCCCACCAAGTCGTTGTCCGCTGCATCGAGGATGGTGGCGAGGTGACCGCCGAGGCTGACGCAGTGGGCTTCGGCATCCGCCCGGGTGACGGTCTGGGGGAAGCCGGCCACGCAGAAATTCGTTGTTGCGTCGGCGCGGACCGACAGGGCGCCCGAGCCGCTGGCGCAGGTGTAGCTACAGCTCGGCTCGCAGCCATCGCCCGGGGTGGTGTTGCCGTCGTCACACTCCTCCCCGAGGTCCACGTCGAGGTACCCGTCCCCGCAAGCCCGGATCGTGCACACCCCGTCGGCACACAGTCCCTGACCACTGCCGCATGGACGGCCGGAGCATTGGGAGTCCTCGCAGTCCACCAGGCCGTCGCCGTCGTCGTCCACGCCCGAGTCGCAGCGCTCGCAGCCCACGCCCTGACAGTCGGGATCGTCGCAGTCCACCAGGCCGTCACCGTCGTCGTCCACGCCGGACTGGCAGACCTCGTCCGGCCAGGCCGAGACGTAGCGCAAAAGCCAGGTCTGATCATCGGTTCCGGGGAGACCCCCAAACAGCAGCGTCTGGCGTCGGGTGGGCTGGTGGGCCATGGCGTATTTGTAGCGCGGTCCGGGGCTATCAGTGGGCTGGAGTTCCTCCCACTCAGTACCACAAAGAGCCCAGGTGTCGCCGCCAACGCCGTTCGAATATAGGAGCCCGCCATAGAGCAGCCCACACCCACGATCCGAGTCCCAGGTCATCGACATGTACAGTCGTGCGTCAGGGTGGATGGCCGGCTGGAGCTGAGTCCAATTATTGCCGTCCCAGCTCCAGGTGTCCGCGTTGGCGAAGGTCCGAAAGCCACCGAACAGCAGCGTACGCAACCCGTCGGGGTCATAGACCGCGGCGTGGAAGCGGGTGTTATTCGGCGAGACCGTTGGGCTTCGCAAGCTCCAGACTGATCCATTGAGTTCGTAGGTCAACAGCGTTGGACCCCAGGAGCCGATTCCCTCGAGGGTGGTTAGCACCGCTCGGTGACGCTGGGAATCGTAGACCATCGGACCGTAGAAAACGGCCGGCGGCTGGGGTAACGCGGTGCGCTTCACCCAGGTAGACCCATCGAACTCCCAGACGTCGCGCTGGAAGGAGCTGCTCAACGAGCCGCCGAAGAGCAGGGTGCGCTGCTGGTCGCTGTCGTAGGCCGTGGCAACAGCGCTCCGGGGACCGGGGCTCCCCGGCGTCTGCACCTGCGACCAGCGCTGCCCGTCGAACTCCCAGGTGTCGCCCAGGTCGCCCTGAGCGTCTGTCCCTCCGTAGAGCACGATCCGGTCCCGGAGACTGTCGTAGCTCGCCGAGGCGTCCCAGCGAGCGGAGGGGTGGGTGGCGTACCGGCGGGTCCAGGTGGCGCCGTCGAACACCCAGGAGTCGTCCACCACGCCCTCTGAGCCACGTCCGCCGAAGAGCACCACCCCGCCCGCCGCGGCGGACCAGGCTGCGCCGTGAGCGTAAAGCGCCGGGGGGGACGCGACCGCAGACACGGGCGTCCAAGCGGTGCCGTAATACTCCCAGGTGTCCTCATAAGCATCGTAGCCGTAGTTGCCGCCAAAAAGAACCATCCGCTGCCGGGTCACGTCGTAGGCCATGGCCACTTGCCCCCGAGCTAGCGGCCTGGTGACTAGGTCTGTTCGGTGCGTCCAGGTGGTGCCGTTCCACTCCCAGGTCTCGTTCCAGCGTGTCCAGCTACTGTTCGACATACCCCCGAAGTACACCACCACCTGCCGTTGGCTGTCGTAGGCCATGGTGGCATCCATGCGTCTGGGCACAGAGGTCGCCGGTGCGCGCTTCACCCAGTCGATACCGTCGTAGGTCCAGGTGTCCTGCATGCTGCCGTAGTTACAGTCGTCCTCGCCGCCGAAGAGCACCATCTCCTGTCGGGCGCCATCGTAGGCCATGGCGCTCTTGGACCGGGAAGACGGCGAGTGCGCGGTTTGTATCGGCCGCCAATCGGCGCCGTCGTACTCCCAGGTGTCGTTCAGGTGGTTGGTGGAGCCCGCACCTCCGAAAAGCACGACCACGCCCCGCTCCGCGTCGTAAGCCATCACGTGGCTGGCGCGAGCCGGAGGTCGGTGGGCCGTTTTGATTCGGCGCCAGCCCTCACCATCCAGCTCCCAGGTGTCATCCAGGGGGCCACCGGATCCAACGCCGCCAAAGAGCACAACCCGGTCCCGCGCCACGTCGTAGGCCATGCCCGGATGCTCCCGGCGTTGCAGCGGGTCTTTCCAGCGCTGCCAGGTCAGCGCCTCCGCGGTGCAGCCGCTGGAGCAGCCGTCGTGGCTGCGCAGGTTTCCGTCGTCGCACTCCTCCCCCGCCGCGCCGTCCACCACGCCGTTGCCGCAGGACTCCACGGAGAGACAGTCCGACGAGCAACCGTTGCCGGAGATTCGATCGCCGTCGTCGCAGGCCTCACCGGCGTCGATCACGCCGTCGCCGCAGCCCGGGACCCGGCAGGTGGTGCGGCAGGTATTGGGCGTTGTATCCGAGTTGAGCAGGCCGTCGTCGCACTGCTCCCCCGGATCGGGGAAGCCGTTGCCGCACTCCTCCTCCTGGCAGGTCGGACCGCAGTTGTCGCCGGCCGCCACGTTGCCGTCGTCGCACTCCTCACCCGCATCGATGACGCCGTTTCCGCAGTAGATCGGTTGGCACAGATCGCTGCACTCACCGTCCTGGGCACCGTTCTCTGCCGAGCACCCTGTGGCCGGGTTGGCCGCGTCAGTGCCGCAGTCACAGCCCTCGCCCGCGGCGGGCTCCACGATGCCGTTGCCACACAGCTCGACGTGACACAGGACGCCGCAGCCGTCTCCGCCAATGTGGTTCCCGTCATCGCAGAGCTCCCCGAAATCCGGGTCCACCACGCCGTCGCCGCAGCGGGGGAGCTGGCAGGTCTCGCGGCAGGCGTCGGGCGTCACCGAGGAGTTGGCAGCGCCGTCGTCGCACGCCTCCATGTTGGAAGGATCGATCACCCCGTCCCCACAGCGGGGGAGGCGACAGGTCGGGCGGCAGGCGTCGGGCTGGTCCGAGGAGTTGGCAGCGCCCTCATCGCATTCCTCGGTGGAGTCAGCCACCCCGTCCCCACAAACACCCGGAATACAGACCTCCTGGTCGCAGTGGAATCCACCGATCTCATTGACCGTGCACAGGGCGCCGTCCGGCTCACCAATGCAGCTCACCAGCTGCAGGGGCTGGACACAGAGATCATGCTTCGAGTCGCATTCGAAGCTGGGCGGACAGACCTGCGCCCCACACGGCGTACTCTTGGAACCGACACAGCCGCCCGACACGAGGACAGTCAGCAAAATGCCGCTGAAACGCATGGCTCCCACAAGTCCCGATGACTTTGTCTGAAAAGACATATTCTCTCCAATTCCCATGATCCACTACAGCGCAATTCTCTGGTCGAAAACAGACAATACAGCGTCTGCAGACAAAAATCATCGGGAGTCTGTCGTTCAGGCGGGCGCTCCCTCTCAAAACAGAGAAACGCGCCAGAAAAAGCAAAAACGTCCTGTAACTCCTGTAACCCGCGCTACCGAAACCACCTGAATTCGTTGACCTTGTACCATGCTTCCCCTACTCTTGCGGACATTGGTGGCTCCAGGGGACGACTCCTATATTTCAGCCGCTACTTCGTCAGCCAAAGAACATTTCCTGCGGAGGCGTACGTTATGTGCCCGACAGCTAGGCCAGTGATCCTGATCCCATGGGGACTCGGCAAAATTCTCGTTTGTGCCCTCGTTGGCGCGACCCTGGCGGGGGGCTGTGTGGGGTCGGAGAGCACACCCTGCGGCCAAGAGGTGTGTCCCAAAGGATGGGCCTGCCACGAGTTCAGTGACCGCCAGACCTGCGTCCTTCCATGGCAGCTCACCGCCTGCGCCGAAGGTTCCCTCGTCGATGGAGATCAGTGCGACAACGAGGACAACGTGGGCTATCAGTGCGTGGAGGGTGTCTGTGTCCGTGGTGCCTGTGGAGACGGGGTGGCTGATTCCACCGAGGAGTGCGACGACGGCGTGCAGAACTCCACCACCGAGCCCGACGCCTGTCGGCCTTCCTGTCGGCTGCCCCGGTGCGGAGACGGCGTGGTGGACCCCTCAAATGGCGAATTCTGCGACGCGGGCGATGACAACTCCGACGAGGCAGACAGGGCCTGTCGCCCCAACTGCGAACCCCAGCGCTGCGGGGACGGCATCCTCGATACGGAGAGCGGTGAGATCTGTGACGACGGAAACTCCCTGCCCGGGGACGGCTGCTCGGCCATCTGTCTGCTGGAGTCCTGCGGCAACGGCGTCATCGACGCGGGCGAGCAGTGTGACGACGGAAACGCGGCTGACGGTGACGAGTGCCAGCACACGTGCCTCCTGCCGCGCTGTGGGGACAACATCCTGGATGAGGGCGCTCCCTACTACGAAATCTGCGACTCGGGCGGTGACAACTCCGACGCACCCGATGCGGCCTGTCGTCCCAACTGCTCGCCCCGGCGCTGCGGTGATCACATCCTCGACTCAGGTCATGGCGAGCAGTGTGATGACGGCAACATCGCGCCGGGGGACGGGTGCTCGACGACCTGCCTGCTCGAGTCCTGTGGCAACGGCGTCGTGGATGCGACCGAGCAGTGCGACGACGGGAACAACACCTCGGGCGATGGGTGCCAGGCCGACTGCGCCTTCCCGCGGTGCGGCGACGGCGTCGTGGATCTCCTGAGCGGAGAAGAGTGCGACGGCGCTTCGGTGATCGCCAGCGTGACCTGTCAGGATCTCGGTTTCTACTTCGGCACGCCCACCTGCGACTCCCTGTGCCACATCAGCGCGACGACCTGCTCGGGCCGCTGCGGAGACGACACGGTGGATCTGGGCGAGGGAGAGACCTGCGACGGCTCCGATTTCGGCGGCCTTGGCTGCCTGGACTACGGGTACTATGGGGGAACGATTTCGTGCCAGAGCAACTGTCAGGTGGCCCTGGGCCAGTGCAATGGGCGCTGCGGGGACGGCTTCGTGAACGGCGGGGAGGTCTGCGACGGCGTGGACTTCAACGGCGTGTCCTGCGCGGACTACGGCTACTACACCGGATCCCTGGCGTGCGCGAGCGACTGCCAGACCATCACCCCGAGCTGCGAGGAGACCTGCGGCGACGGAGAGATCAATGGCCTGGAGGAGTGCGACAGCGACGACGTGGACCAGACCTATTGTATGGACCTCGCCGGATTCGCCGCGGGACGCCTGAACTGCAACCAGAACTGCGAGCGAAAGCTGGACTACTGCTTCGCGCCGGGATGGCGCTCACGGCTCACCGAGGCGTCGGGCACCTTGCTGGGCCTGTGGGGGAGCGCTTCGGACAACATCTATGCGGTGGGCGTCGACGGGGAGATCCTCCGAAACCAGGGGGGAGCCGGCTGGCGCCTGCAACCATCGGGGGTGATCGAGGATCTGCGTGGGATCTGGGGCAGCGCGGACGATGACATCTACGTGGTGGGGGAGTCCGGAACGATCCTCCACTTCGACGGATCCGGGTGGCTGCCTATGGTCTCACCCGTGACGACCCTGCTACGTGGGATCTGGGGAGCCTCGCCCACCGACATCTGGGCCGTGGGAGACGGCGGCGTCGTGCTCCACTACAACGGGCTAGTCTGGGAGGTGGAACCTCTCGGGCTCACCCAGGACATCCGGGCCATCTGGGGCTCCGCCGCGGACAACGTGTTCATCGTGGGCTCCTCGGGGCTGGTCCGCCGGTTCAACGGCACCACCTGGGAGGTCATGGACGACCAGTCCGGGGTTCTATTCGAAGATGTACATGGCCTGGACGCGCAGCACGTCTGGGTGGTGGGCGGCCTCCTGTCGGGGGACTGGTACGATCACGTCCGCTTCTATGACGGATCGAGCTGGACAACCCAGCTCACCAAGGGAACGGGTGCCGGCCGGTGGGCCTCTCTGAGGACGGTGTGGGCGATCTCGCCGACCCTGGTCTTCGCGGCAGGTGTAAATGGCAGCAAGAATGGATCCTACTGGCGGTTCGATGGAACCACCTGGGCGGGGGAACCCGGGGTCTCCACGATCATCTCCTACGACATGTGGGGACTCCCAACCTCCAAGCTCTACACCGTGGGCGAGCAGGGCACGGTCCTGCAGTACGGTGGAGACGGCGCCGGGTGGGTGGAAAAGGACCTGCCTGGGACCAGTTGTGTCGACGTGCTGATGCTCTCGGAGACCAACGCCGTGGCCGCGTGCGGCGCCACCTTACAGCGGTGGGATGGCACGGGGTGGACCCTAGAGATGACCGTGACGGGCTCATTTATATCGCTCTGGGCGAGCTCCCCCTCCAACATCTACGCCTTGTCAAACGAAGGCGGATCAAAGCTGTACCGATACAACGGCGTGAGCTGGAGCCTGGTTCCCGGCGTCCCCAGTCTGTCCTCGCCCAAGGATATCTTCGGGCTGCCCACCGGCGAACTCTACCTGAAGGGAGACTACGAGCACTGGGCCGTGTTCAACGGCACCTCCTGGACCACCCGGTACAACTGGACCTCTGACTGCTGGATTGGAAACAGCGTCTGGGGCACCTCCCCCTCGGACCTGTGGGTCGTCGGCCGTCGATGTATCAGCCACTACGACGGCACGAGCTGGACCAAGGTGCACTATCCCAGCTCCTGGCTATACAACGTGATCGGATCGTCGTCCAACGACGTGTGGGCCTTTGGCTCCGATGGGCTCGTGATGCACTACGATGGTCTGACCTGGGAGAAGGTCGACGTGCCCACGGCGGAGTACGTGAACGGCGCCTGGATCACCGAGCAGGGTGAGCTGTTCGTGGTGGGCGCGGCGGGTACAATCCTCTGGTTCGACGGCGTTGGGTGGTCCCCCATGGCGAGCCCCACGCGCGCCACCATCAGCAAGGTCCACGGGATCTCGCGCAACCACATGGTGGCGGTGGGCAGCGCGTTCCTGGAGTTCACCGGGGACCTCGCCCAGGTGCCTTTCTGCGGCCAGGGTGGAGCTCCTTGCAGCACCACGGCCTGGTCCCACTCCATTGCCATCGACGGCGTAAACGACTTTAGCGCCCAGGAGACATTCACCACGGGGTCGGCGGGGTTCACCGGCCATGTGACCTGGGACGCCACCCACCTGTACCTGGGCTTTGACGGCGTAGACGTCGGCTCCGGCGATCCCTTCACCTGGGTCCACGCCTATGTTGGCGGCTTCGATGGAACCAACACCGGGCAGGTGTACAACTCCCAGCAACCCGAGCTCCCTTTCAAGGCGAAAGCGCACCTGCGGTGGAAGGCAGACGACTCCTATACCAACCTGCAGATCTGGACTGGATGGGAGTGGACCGACGTGGGCTTCGGGGGCGCGGTGGCGCGTAACGGTCAGTTCGTGGAGCTGAGCCTCCCCTGGTCCGCCATCGGGAACACCCGCTCCTTTGGTGTTCACCTGAGCATGGTCAACGAAATCGCCGGGGGCGAATGGAGTTGGGCCTCGGTGCCCGAAGACTCCTTCACCGACGGTACCGATCCTGACTATGGACAGTACTTCCTCTTCGACCGAAGCTCACCGGCCGCCCCCGCCAGCTACGCTCCCCGATACTAAAATAGTTCCCAAGGACAGCGCCCCAATGCTCGTCAACGCCCGGTAAAACTCACCAGGGGCACCAGGCGTTTTGGGTGCGTTGCTCGAGCCACACGGTGATGCGCTCATGGAAGGAGCGATCGAGTTATTTTGAGACAGGCCCTTAGTTAGGGCCCGGTCAGGAAGCGGTCCAGCTCCCACGCCAGGCGGCGGGGGTTGGTGGCGTGGAGGGAGTGCTCACCGGGGATACGCCGTGACTGGAGTTGGGGAAGGGCTTGGGTCAGGTGGCGCACCTGGCCCCCAAAGGGCATCACAGACATGATGGCCCGAACCAGGAGCACGGGCATGGTCACCGAGGCCAGGGGGAGCGGGCTCCGGTGGCACAGGACGCCATCGTAGATGGCTCGGAACCCGGCCTCGTTCAGGATGGGCTCGACGGTTCCATCGACCTCGAAGCGGAAGTTGTGGTCAAAGGCGTCGACCATCCAGTCCCCCTCGTGGTGGAGCCACGAGATGAATCTCCGGGCCCGTGCATAGTCGCGGCCACTGGCGAAGGGCCCCCGCTCGGGGGCGAAGATGGCGCTCATCATTCGTCGATTCATCTGGATCACGGGGTGCAACCCCAGGGGCGGTACCGGATCCACCAACACAAGCTGGCGGATCCGATCCGGAAACGCGGCGGCCACGTCCAACGCAACCTTGCCCCCCCAAGAGTGCCCCACCAGACCAAAGCGCTCGAGCCCCAGGCCGTCGGCCCACGCCACCAGTTCCCCCCGGGTGGTGGCCAGGTCATAGGACCGCCCCAGGAAGCCCGTGGCGCCGTGGCCCCGAAGGTCCGGGGCCAAGATCCGGAATCGATCCGTGAGGAGCGACGCCACGCCGGTCCAGTACCTGGCGTTGGCGTTCAGACCGTGAACCAATACCAGCGGTGGGAGCGTGGGCTCCCCCCACTCCAGGGTGCTCATGGTGCCGGCGGGGACATCCACCCGAACCGCGCGCGGCGTACGCAGCTCAGCCTCCGCCAGGGGCTCGCCATACCGCCGACGCATCACCGACCCGGCCACGCCGCTCAGGCCATGGACCAGCCGGGAGGAGAAGGACAGTGGATGGAGGAGAGGAATTGGGAAAGCCGCCGACTACTTGGCCATGAGCTGGTCGATTTGCTCTTTGAAGTGCTGGGTCAGCTCGGGGAGCGCCACCGCGCGGAGGCGAGACAGCTCGAAAACAAACTCGGTGCTCTTGTCGAATTTGAACAGGCTGGTTTTCTCCACCTCGAACTTCACCTGCAGGTTGGCCCCGAGGTACTCGAGCACCAGGTTGATGTCGCTAATGCCGATCTGCTTGCGTAGCTGGGCCGGAGGCTGGAACTTGCCGATGAACTGCTGGCCCAGGGGTTTGGGATCCAACTCCACGATGCGGTAGTCCAAAGCGCCCAGGGCGTCGCGGACCCGCTCCACGTCGATGTTTCGCATGTTGATGGGGCTCGAAGCCTCCACGTCGAAGGCCCAGTTGATGTCCACGTAGCCGCGCAGCTCCCAGTATACATCCCGGCCCGTGACCGACGTCCCCGGAGGGATGCGCAGCTTGAAGGGCATGGGCAGCACGTCCCCCTTGCGGGACTTCCAGGGCCCCTGGCGCACGAGCATACGGTCCCAGACGTGGCCGTTCTTGGGCCCTTTTTTGTGACACTCCACCAGCTCGATGGTGATGGAAGCGACGACCTCGTCGTCCATGGCTGTGTACTCCAGGTAGCCCTCGCACATGGAGTCGTTCTGGAAGGTATCCCCGGGCAAGGCGATGAGCAGCACGCCGTTGGAGTTCGAGCCCTGTCGTCGATAGGCCATGTCGGACGGGATCGGCGCCTCGGTACCGCCCACGCCGAGGCCGGCCGAGGGCGCGGCCGCCGGGGCCGCTACCGGGGCTGCCACAGGAGCTGCTACAGGGGCTGCCACAGGAGCCACGGGAGCCGCCACAGGGGCCGCGGGCTGAGCCGGTGCGGCCTGGTAGGCGGGCATCTGGTAGCTGGGCTGGGCGGCCGCAGCCCCGGGCGCAGCCACGGGCGCGGCTGCCGGACCTGGAGGCGGGGCCGCGCCAAAGCCCTGGGACTTGGCCTGATCGAAGCGCTGCTGCATGAGCACCAGCAGCTCGGGCGGCATCTCTCCCATCACCGTGGCGCCAGCGTCCGCGCCACCGGAGATCTCCGCCACGAGGGGTACGTAGCCCACATAGATCTGCTTGCCCGGCCCCAACTGCGCCGCCTGTTGCGTCACCTGAACCCCGTCTACCCACGTGCCGTTGGAGGACCCCAAATCCCGGATGAAAACGCCTCCCGCCTCGATGTACACCTCAGCGTGACGCCGGGAGCAGCTCGGGTCGTCGGTGACGATCCCGCAGTGGTTGCGGTCACGCCCGATCAATATCCGCGGGTTCCGCTCGTCGATCTGCGCCACGGCGGCGCCCATTCTCAGAGTGACGTTGAATGGCATGTCGGCCTCCAGCCTGCTGTGGCACACGACGGTGCCGTCCCTGTTGTAACGAAATCCCAGGCAGTTTATCGACCACCGTGGACCTTGTCATTTGTTTTCTAGAGCCAAGGGTTTCCGAATTTCTGGATTCAGGGATGGGAGGGCGAAACCGGGACCTTCCTGACAAACTTCACCGGGACTTTTTTGGGGCGCACAAACTGTACCACGACCCCTACGGGGAGCCCCTTGATGTCGGCGGGCTTGACGTCCTTGGTCAGCGCCCCCGGGGGCAAGGCCATCTTCTTGCCCTCCTTGCTGAAGTCCAGCACCAGGTGGAGAAGCTTGGGATCGATGCGAGCGAGCACCGGTCTGGGCCCCTTGAGCGCCACGGTGACGCTGGGAAACTCGAGCATGGGCGTGTAGGAAGTCCACTTCATGCCGTAGATCACCACCGCCACGTCTGGGAGGGTTCGCTGCCCCTCCAGGGCCACCACCTCCTGGCGGACCATCACTTCGAGCGAAGTCAAGGCGGTGACGTGCGTGGGCAACGAGTTCACTACGTCCACCTTCCTGACGATGGAGCCCTCGGCATTGGTGACATCCACGGGCGAGAGGGACAGACCGCTTTGGGTCAGCTTGTCCAGCAGGGTCTTGGGTCCCCGGAGCAGCACCGTGGCCGGCGCCGTCACGGCGCGCCCCTGGAGGGCGTAGCCCTTGGCCACCTCGCCCACCACCCGCGGAGACAGGGGCACCTTCCGCTCCACCAGGCGGTCTACCTTGATCTCCGCGGTGGGCGGAGAGATGGCCACCACCCGCAGCCCCTTGGGCAACCGGATCATGTCCGGCGAAAAAGCGATGACCTCTTTCTTGGTGGCCTCCACGTTGATCTTGATGGCCTTGATCTCGCGATCGTCGAAGCGATTCACCTTGGACCAACCACCGCGCACGCTGATGCGTAGCTGCCGAGGCGGTTTGGAGGTCATCACCCACTTGGTGGCGTCGTACTTGTACTCCACCATCACATAGCCCGTGGCTACCGCGTCCTTCTCCGCCCGCACGATGAGAAACAGCGACATGGCCAACCCCAGCGACAGGAGCTTGAGGCCCACGTGCTCGGTGAACGCCCGGCGCAAAAAGCTCTTCATGGCCGCACCCCCCTCATTGCCCCTCCCGCGCCTTGGTGGCCGAACTGCTCACCACGTCGTCGCCGTCGTCGGACCGGGACTTGGCTGCCCTCTTGCCGAAGTGCTTCTTCACTGCGTCGCGCACCGTGCCCCGGCGGGGCTTACGGAAGATGTCCAGCAGCGCCGCCCGCAGGGCGTCTATGTCCACGTGCTGGACGATCTGACCCAGGTGGCAGATGGCGATGGAGCCGCGCTCCTCGGAGACCACCACGGCCACGGCATCGGTCTCTTCGGTGATTCCCAGAGCGGCCCGGTGCCGGGTGCCCAGGCTGCGCTCCAGCTCGGTCTCGTGGGACAGCGGCAGCAGGGCACCAGCCTGGTAGATGCGCAGGTTCCGGATGATCACGGCGCCATCGTGAACCGGGTTCTCCGCGTCTACGCGGAAAATGGACCACAGCAGCTCCCTGGAGACCCGGGAGTCCACCGGGGTGCCCGGCTGGATGTACTCGTCCAGGACCGCTACCCGCTCGAACACGATGAGCGCGCCGGTCCGCAGCCGCGCCATGCGCTCCACGGCGCGCACCACCTCCTCCACCAGGTAGGTCTCCTCCCGCTGCCGGCGGGCGAGGAACATTCGCCGGCCCATGCGCATGAGCGCGCGCCGGATGTCGTCCTGAAACACCACGATGATGAGGATGATGGAGTACTTGAGGGTGTAGTCCAGAAGCCAGCCCAGGGTGCCCAGCTCAAACCGCGTGGAGGCCATATAGGCCACGCCGACGATGACCAGCCCGGCGGTCATCTGCGCCGCCCGGGTGCCGCGGATCATGAGCAGCACGCGGTAGATCAGGTAGGCGACGATGAGCACGTCCACCGCGCCGAGCACCATGCCGCGCGTGGTCAACTTGGAAAAGATGCCGTGGAGGAACTCCATCAGAGGGGCCGCCTCCGTCCCTCGTGGTCGCCGCTCGACAGCGCGTCGGTGATGATGGCCGCCTGTCGGGCCTCGGCCACGTCGTGCACCCGCATCACGTCGGCGCCGGCCAGCCGCCCTACCACCAGGGCCGCCAGGGTCCCCCCGAGGCGCTCGTCCACTTCGGCGCCGGTCAGCTTTCCAATGAAGGACTTTCGAGACGGCCCCAGCAACACCGGGTGGCCCAGCCGTTGGCGAAGAACGCCCGCGCCGCGAATGAGCGTGAGGTTGCCCGCTACGCTCTTGCCGAAGCCTAGGCCCGGATCCACCAGGATCCGCTCAGGCGCCACGCCCGCGGCCACGGCCTGATCCACCGACTCCTGCAACCCATGGGCCACCTCGGCCAGCACATCCTCGTAGGACACGTCGGACTGCATGGTGAGAGGGGTTCCCCGGATGTGTCCGACCACCAGGGCCGCGCCCGCCTCGGCAACGGCCGCGCCGAGCTCGGGATCGAGGGTCAGGCCCGAAACGTCGTTGACCACGGTGGCCCCGGCTCGGCAGGCGGCGGCGGCCACTTCGGCTTTGTAGGTGTCGATTGACAGAGGCGTATCGGTGGCCTCACGCAGACCCTCGAGCACAGGGATCACCCGGGCCCGCTCATCCGCCGCGCTCACGGGATCCGCCCCGGGCCGGGTGGACTCCCCACCGACGTCCAACAGGTCAGCGCCGGCGGCGGCCAGATCCAACCCCTGACTCACCGCCATGGCGGGATCCAGAAACCTGCCGCCATCGGAGAAGGAGTCCGGTGTGACGTTCACCACACCCATGAGGTAGGTGCGTGACCAGTCCAGTGTCTGGGATCCCAAGGACAGCGGCGCCATGGGCGAAGCGGTTTCTCTGACGGGCTCGGACAGGGTCGACGTGCTCATCTGAAAGTCACTGGATCCGATCGGCTAAGAGTTGGGTGCCCGCTGCGCGTCGCCCTCTTTCGACGAGCAGCCTGGTTCGGTTAACTATTTTCTCCCACAGGCTGAGGCGTAAGTATGGAGCCTGCCACCGACTCCTCTTCCTCGTCTCCGGCCCCGGACCGATCCTTGGACGAGGAGTCGCTGGCCGTGGAGGTCACCTCACGCTGGATGGTGCCTCCCTTGACGAGGATCTCCACCTCGCGACCGTCCAGGGACTCGTACTCGAGCAACCCCTTGGCGATGCGGTGCAGGATCTCGATATTCTCCTGCAGAAGCTTCTTGGCGCGGTCGAAGTTCTCCATGATGATCCGCTTGACCTCGGCGTCGATGGCCTGAGCGGTCTGCTCACTGTAGTCTTGGTGCTGGGCGACCTCACGTCCCAGGAAGATGGCCTCCTGCTTCTTGCCGTAGGACAAGGGACCGATGTCCTCGCTCATGCCCCACTCGCAGACCATCTTCCGGGCGAAATCCGTGGACTTCTCCAGGTCGTTGGAGGCGCCGGTGGTCTGCTGTCCGTCGAAAACCAGCTCCTCGGCCAACCGCCCCCCCATCAGGATGGAGATGGTGTTGTTGGCGTAGATCTTGGAGATGTTCAGCCGATCCTCTTCGGGCAACTGCACCGTGGCACCCAGCGCCGGACCGCGCGGGATGATGGTGACCTTGTGCAACGGATCCTTCTCGCCGGGGATCAGCCTGGCCACCAGGGCGTGACCCGCCTCGTGGTACGCGGTGATCTTCTTGTCGTTGTCCGAAATGATCATGGAGCGCCGCTCCGTACCCATGATCACCTTGTCCTTGGCCCCCTCAAAGTCCACCATCTCCACGAAGGACTTGTCCTGGCGCGCGGCGTGCAGAGCCGCCTCGTTGACCAGGTTCTCCAGATCGGCCCCCGTAAAGCCCGGCGTACCCCGGGCGATGGTCGCCAGCTCCACGTCCGGGCCCAGGGGCGTCTTGTTGGCGTGTACATCCAAGATGCCCTCGCGACCGCGGATGTCCGGCCGGGGCACCATGATGCGCCGGTCGAAGCGGCCGGGGCGAAGCAGCGCCGGATCCAGTACGTCCGGCCGGTTGGTGGCCGCGATGAGGATGACGCCCTCGTTGGACTCGAACCCGTCCATCTCCACCAGGAGCTGGTTCAAGGTCTGCTCCCGCTCGTCGTGACCACCACCCAGGCCCGCGCCCCGATGCCGCCCCACGGCGTCGATCTCATCGATGAAGACGATGCACGGCGCGTGCTTTTTGCCCTGCTCGAACAGGTCCCGCACCCGAGAGGCACCTACGCCCACGAACATCTCCACGAAGTCCGAGCCGGAGATGGAGAAGAACGGCACTCCGGCCTCTCCGGCGATGGCGCGAGCCAACAGCGTCTTGCCCGTGCCCGGAGCTCCCATGAGCAGCACGCCCTTGGGGATGCGACCGCCCAGGCGCGTGAACTTCTTGGGGTCCTTGAGGAAGGCGATGATCTCCTCGACCTCTTCCTTGGCCTCCTCAATGCCGGCCACATCCTTGAACGTGACCTTGTTTGCCTGCTCGTTGAGCAGCCGGGCCTTGGACTTCCCGAAGCTCATGGCCTTTCCGCCGCCCGTTTGGAGCTGACGGATGACAAAGAAGAAGATCAGGAACAGCACCAGCATGGGCAGCCAGGAGATAAGCAGGGTCGGCCAGATGGAGTCTTCCTTCTCCTCCACGCTGTACTTGATGCGGCCCTTGTCCAACTTCTCGGTGAGCTGCCAGCTCACGATGCCGAAGGTCTTGAATTCGCGGTTGTTCTTGTCGCCGCCGGCGTCAGCCTTGTACTTGCCCGTGACTTCACTCCCACGGATCTTGACCTTGGCGAAGATCTGCGGTCGCTCGTTCACGTCGGACATGAACTCGGAGAAAACGACCTTCTTGGCGCTCGAGGGGGAGCCCTTCATCAGGTTGTAAATTAAAACGAACATCCCGATGAGGAGGATCCAGAGCAGTATTGTTTTATGAGAAGGCTTCAAAACAAACCTATTGTGTATGGTCCGCCAGACCAGCAAAGGATCCGCAGCGACCTGTGGGTGTCAGTATACCAAATCCGCCGGGAATCTGTGGGATTCTCGACTAAACCTCTATATAGTCTGGGCCCTACTCGCGTCAAGTCAACTAACTGTTAGCCTAGTGGTCTTACCCCTAAGGACCTACTCTCGGGACTCCCTCTGGAAGGCCAGCCGTACCCCTAGTCCTGGAACCGCCGCGATTCCATCTTCGGGCTGGGTCAGGACACTATCCTGACTCCATACGCCGGGGATCCAGACGATCTCCCCCTTCCAGAGCACCATCGCCAGTCGACGACGACGCCACCGGGGTATTTTACGATCTACCAGCAGGTCGCTCAACTTTCGGCTCCCGGCCGGGACACGGAGGCGATCCCCGGGCCGCAGGTTCCGCACGGTGAGCTCCCACGGATCCACCGGCGGCGCGCCGGACTCAGCCTCCGCCTCCAATACGAGCCCCAGGCCCGGCAGCGGATACACCCCCGGCCCCCGCACCTCCACCGCGACGTCGCCGGGGTCGGCGACCTGCGTCGCGGGGGCCACCACGAGCAGATCGTACTGCCGATAGGCCACCACGCCTCCGGGCAGGTCCAGACGCGGCCCGGTGTCCGATGCCAGCAGCGCCAATACCGCCTCCACGTGGTCCCGGTTCAACTCCACGGGAGAGCCCCCTACTTCGTTCGCTCGTCCATGGGCCGCACGTCCGTGGGCAGCCCGCCAGAGCCGCCGCACCAACCGGCTGGCCAGCCCCGGCCGAAGCGCTGCCATCTGGGCCAGGTCCACGGCGTCCTCCGGCAAACCCACCACCGAATCCAATGCCCCCCCGCCCTCTGTAGTTCCCCCGCCCTCTCGGGCTCCCCCACCCGAGGTCCGGGCGAGCCGCCGCCACTCCAGCTCCTCGTAGTGTTCCAGGGCCTCGAGCTCCTCGCGCAACCCTCGCGCCGCCCGCCCCACCCCCTCAAGGAGCCTCGGATTCTCCCGCTTGAGCAACGGCACAACGTCCCACCGCACACGGTTCCGGAAAAACCGCTGTGATCGATTCGTAGGATCCTCTCGGGCAGTCCAGCCCACCGCCTCCAGCGTCGCGAGGACCTCGGTGCGGCCGAGCTCGATCAGCGGCCGCACCAGCCGTCCGCGACGGGGCGCCATGCCGGAGAGCCCCGTGAGGCCGGCCCCCCGGCACAGCCTCATGATCAGGGTCTCGAGCTGATCGTCGGCCGTGTGGCCCATGGCGATGCGAACCGCGCCGACCTCCTGGGCCATCTCTTCCAAGGCGGCCAGACGGGCTCGCCGCGCGGTGTCCTCGCTCACCCGGAGCTCCGCAGAGGGGGCGTCGTCTCGGGGGACTAGTCCCTCGACG
>JAOZUO010000029.1 GCA_029938605.1 Deltaproteobacteria bacterium
CATACCGCTCCCGTCTGTCATTCCGCTCCCGTCTGTCCGTCCGTTCCCGTCTGTCATATGCACCCCCGTCCACCCAGCGGGATCGACCCCCGCGGGCCCATGGTACTCTCCTGTCATGAATACCGCCGCTTCCATTGAGCTCATCCTTAGGACCCGCTCGGATATTAGTTGTCCAGTGCAGGGCGTCGAGGCGCCCGGCTCGCGAGGCACGACGAGGCGCATACTTATTGATATGCAACGAGAAGTAACGAAGCGAGCCAGCGATGCATCGGCGGCTTGAGTGATCAAGTAATATTCGATCGGGTCCTTAGCCAGGGACGGAAGACGTCTACGTACAAGCTGTGCGTACTGCGGGCGTTGGTGGACATCTCCATCGAGGCGCCGGGGCGGCAGTCGAGCAATGGGCTGCACTTCATTCCGGTGGTGGACCTGGCGCGGCGGGCGTTGGCCTACTACTGGCATCCGAGCCTGCGGGGTATTCCGCAGATGGTGAAGCTGGATGCGGTGAAGAGCATCCCGGCCTATACGGCGGAGCTAGCGCGCAGCGAAGTGGCGTTGCGGGGAATCGATCTCGCATCGTATGAGGCGGGTGGAGCGGTGGCCGATTGGATCACGGGCGCCGAGGCGCTGCCGCCGCAGGTGGTCAAGACGGTGCTGCATATCCGGCGGAAGCTGATTGAGCAGCCGCTAAAGTATCTTCCCAATCTAGGTCGGCGCCGAGCGGATATCTTTGCTGTGCTCACCATGCCGGGTGAGGGGCATCCGGCACCTCCTCTCACGGCCGGGCACGAAGAACACCTGAAAAGGGCGACAAAGTCACGAGAGCTGATGGCTGATACGTGGTTGGAGATTCTGGACCGGGAGCGCACATACGTCGTGCTGTCGGCGCGCAGCTACGAGGAGATTTCCGAGCTGCGGTTCTGGCTGAAGGACGCCATCATCATGCGGTGGGTCAAGGAGTGCGAGCGATTTGCGCGGAAGCTGGACATGGATGTGCCGGTGGGGGCCTTCGAGCTGGTGCGGCCGGAACGGGACCCGGTTCGTATGCAGGAGCTCAGAGCCATCTACCAGGAGCTCGGAATGGACCGCTGCCTCTACACCAACCGCAAACTGGGTGAGCGGTGGGACATGGACCACATCCTCCCCTTCTCGAGGTTCCCTGTGAACTATTTCTGGAACCTGGTTCCAGCGACAATGGCGGCAAACAGGGGCACTGGAGGCAAATTTGACCGCATCCCAAAGCTCACCGATCCGTTACTTTCCCGGTACACGGAGTTTCTGCAAAAGTGCTTGAATCAGGGCTCAGTCATCTTCGCACGGGATGTGGACGCCACCTACCGCCAGCAATTCCAGCAGCCGGCGCCCGAGGACTGGTACGGAGACCGGACGGTGCGCGCCATTCGCGCAACCCTGGAAACGTCATGGGCCCGTTTGGAGGCAGCCGGGGTTGAGATCTGGGAGCCGAACTGACGCATAGCGTCTTCGGATCCTTCGCAGCGTTCGCGGCGCCACACCACGAAAAAAAGCGGCCATAACCACAGGACTTCGTTTTCAAGTGTGGTGGTATTGGCCGGGTTAATGGGCGCAACGGCCAATACCGGGGAACTTGGCGGGTCCAAGTGTTGCCATTGTGGCCATTGGGCCTTGAAAGCGGTCACAACCAGGGGACTTCGTTTTCAAGTAGGGTGATTGTGACCGGGCTGTTGGATGCAACGGCCATGCTTCTAGTTCCTCCGGACGTAGCCAGCGACGCGCACGCCACTGATTGGCCCGGACGTCTGGCGGGGTCGCCAACGCCCGGGCGTACCCGTCTTCTTTCTGAACCTGAAAAAAAAATCCGGACGCCCCGACGTTAGCGGCCACCCATACCGCCAGCGCCACGCAACGAGCTCGTGGTCAACTGCTTGTCAGTCCCGGGTGGGCATCTTCGAGGCCGCCGACGGCGGCACGGTGCTGCTCGACGAGGTGGGCGAGCTCTCCCCCCGCGCCCAGGCCGCGTTGTTGCGCGTGCTGGACCAGCGCGTGGTCCAACCCGTGGGATCCACCCAACCCCACGAGGTGGACGTGCGCATCCTAGCCGCCACTAACAGCGACCTCGCCAAGCTCGTATCAGAGGGCCTGTTCCGCTCGGACCTGTACTACCGCCTGGCGGTCTTCCCGCTGGAGATCCCCCCCTCCGCAAGCGACCCGAGGATCTGCCACTGCTCATCGGGCACTTCCTCGAACGCCTCAGCGTCGCCGCCCGCCGCAAGATCCGCGGCGTGAACGACAGCGCCCTGCACGCGCTGATGCGCTACCGCTGGCCCGGCAACCTCCGCGAACTCGGCAACGTCATCCAGCAGGCGGTCATCCGTTGCAAGGGCCACACCATCGGCCGCAGACACCTGCCCCCACACATCGTCGAACCCAGCGACCTGGTGCCCATCGGTGGATTCGCCTCGCTGGCCGACATCGAAAGACAGCACATCAAAGCCTCCTCAAGCAGGTCCGCGGCGACCAGAGCGAAGCTGCTGGGCATTCATCGCAACACCCTGGCCAACAAGATGCGGAAATACGGACTCGAGGGATAGCCCTCCCGCTTTCAGGTGTCGAACAGTGCATCGAGGGTTAGCTGCTGATCGATCAATTGCTGGTAGTGGACGTTCTCTTTGGTGCCGTGGGTGGTGATCATCACAATGAACACCGTCTTACGTGTACCCGTACGCGCACGAAACACATCCCGCTTGTTCCTCAAAATATCAGCGTAGGATTTGCTGATCACAAAGTCTGAGTCTGAAAACTTCATCTCACAAAGCGTGATGCAATTGTCCGCCCGGTCGATGAGGAGATCGATCTGTGCCCCCTTGTCCGCGGAGCTCTTCGGCCGAGCCATCCAGCCAGACTCTGTCGTTGCTATGCCCCCGATTCCGAGAGCGCGCTTTATCGCCATGGCGTGTTTCTGGCATATTCCCTCGAAGGTGAATCCCGCCCATGCTGCCCAGCTACGCGACTGCTGTTTCTGAATCCAGTAGCCCCCTTCTCCCGCTGAAAGGACGGATCGCGGGGCGTTCTGAATCCAGGTAAGATAGAACATGGAGTACTCGTCTGCGAGTCGATAGACAGCGTCCTTGGACTTCTTCCCGAAGGGTACATGGGATGAGATGAAACCCGATTCGGTCAGAGCCCCCAGAACCTTGGTCACGCCTCCGCCCGACTCCAGATCCGTCGCTTCTAGGAGCTCGTTCCGGGTGAGCCCGCGCCGTTTGCTCGCCAGCACCCGCACCACCTTTTCGTGGACCTCGCTATGGGTAAACAGCGAGGCGTACAGACGGTGAAACTCGTCGACCAAAACGCCGTCCTTGCTGAAACACATCCGATCGATGTTCTGAGCAGCAGACCTCCCTTTGCGCACCTGCCTGAGGTAGTGGGGAACCCCACCGGTCGCCATATACAGCTCGAGAACCTGCTTGTGATCCAGGTGAATCCGCCGGCTTTCCAGGTACTGCGCTGACTGGGCGAGGTTGAAAGGCAGCAGTCTCATGAGCTCAGTGATTCGGTTATGCAACCCACCGGTGTTGTGCACGATGTTGTCGATCATCCACGAGGCCGCGGATCCGCAAACGACGAATACGATATCGCGCCGCTTCGACGCCCAGGCGTTCCACAGATAGTCCAGCGCTGACAGGAAGCCCGAGCGCCTGGAGGCGAGCCAAGGCAGCTCATCAAAAAACAAGATCACTTTCCCTTGGGTTCGCCGCTCATCGATTTCCGTCGCCAGAATGCGCAGAGCCGTACTCCAGGTTGTCGGGGCCTCAATCCGATGACGTCCCACGAAACGCCGGCCGAAGGCGTCGGCGAAGTTGCCCAGCTGGTCAGCCAGCGAAGCGTTTCGCTGTCCGGTCAGCTCGAAGTACGTGTCGTGCCCCTCGAAGAAGTTCCGAATGAGGTGGGTCTTGCCCACCCTTCGTCTCCCATAGAGAGCCAGTAACTCCGGCTCCTTGGACTTGAAGATCCGCTCCAGAACAGCCTTCTCCTCCAGCCGACCGATAATATCGTCCTTCAATTCCCGTCCTCCGCAGACAATGTAGACACGATCATATCTCGCCAAACATTGGATCAGAGAAACACATTTGGCGGGATATAGAAATATTTATCTCGCCAAAACATGGCTTAAGAATCTACATTTGGCGGGATATGGAGGCAACCGGCTCAGGTCTGGCGTACGGGGAGAGAGGGTCATGTTGGCGCGTGAAACGCCCATGAAACAGAAAGGAACGCCTGAAACATCATGAAACAAAACCTGTTCCATCGTGTGTCACCGCGACCTAGGTGAAATTACGTTTATCCAGTGATTTCACGCTGCTCTGATCCTGGCACAAGTCTCGCAGTGTATGTCGGCGAAAGGAGGCACAAGATGCCCAATCAAGATGGATCAGGACCCCAGGGCCAGGGACCACAGTCCGGCCGGGGAGCAGGGAATTGCAACGGAGGCGGCGGCGGCGGGCGTGGACGCGGAGGAGGAGGACGTGGAGGCGGAGGCGGACGCGGAGGCGGAGGAGGAGCAGGAGGAGGGCGCGGTCGCGGCCAGGGACAGGGCCGAGGACAAGGACTGGGACAGGCGAACCGTCGCCGAAACGGCCAAAGCCAGAGACAAGGACAGGGACTCGGCCGAGGCGGAGGTCGGGGATACGGCGCAGGTGCAGGTCAAGGTCAGAGTTTGGGACGCAACACCTCCAACCAAGCTCCCGCGTCGACTCCAGACCCGATGCCGGCCCCGACGGCGGCCCCGACGGCGGAGTCTACCGGTGAGGTCACCGAGTAGATCATGATCGCGAAGCTTGTGGCCATCCCGTTGTATGGCGACGAGGTCGCGCCCCGGTTCTGCTTCGCGCGTCGCATGCTTCTGGCGAACGTCAGAGACGACGCGGTGGCGGACCGGAGGTACGTGGAGGTCGGCGACAGTGGTTGGCGAGCGCGGCTGTCCATGCTGAACAACGAGCGCGTGTCACTGCTGTTGTGCGGCGGCTTCAACCGAAGATACCTGACCCTGGCCGAGGGGTACGGCATCTTCGTGAGCTGGGGCCACGCCGGCCCGGTGGAGCCGCTGCTCACGCAGCTGGGCACCGGTACGCTGCCCCGACCGACGATCCAATGTGAACGCAACACCGAACGACGACGCGGGCCGGGACGCGGACAAGGACGCGGGCAAGGACGCGGACAAGGACGCGGCCGCCCCTGAATTTTGAAAAGAAAGTGAGAAACATGAAGAACACACGACTGGTGGCCGTAGCCACCGATGACGACAAGGTCCTGAACGGAGAGGTGTCCATGCACTTCGGACGCTGCCGCTACTACACCTTGGTGGAGGTGGAAGCGGACCGCATCGGCGACGCGCGCTGTGTGGAGAATCCGCACTACGACAACCATCAGCCGGGCGTCATGCCGGCCTATATCCACGGCCTGGGAGCGGACGTGATCCTCGCCGGCGGAATGGGGCCCAAGGCGGTCAATATGTTCCACGGCTTCGGCATGGACGTGGCCACGGGCGCCGTAGGTCAGGTGGGCAAGGTGGTCGAGGCGTACCTCAAAGGACTCGTCTCGGGCATCGTTCCGTGCAACCACGACCACGACGATAGCTGCGGCGGCCACGACGACTGAGACCGGCGACCACGACGACTGAGACCGGCGACCACGACGACTGAAACCGGCGACCACGCCGACTGAAACCGGCGACCACGCCAACTGACTGAATAGAAGGAGAAGATTATGGCCCAAAAGATCGCCATTACGGTGCAGCGCGCCGGTACGCTGGATGAGCTCATGGATTCGCGGTTCGGGCGAGCTCCCGCCTTCCTGTTAGTGGAGGGAGACGGCCCCCAGGTCACCCAACTGGACAACCCGGCGACCACCGCCGCCCACGGCGCGGGCACAGCGTCGGCAGCCGCCATGGCCGATCATGGCGTTCACGCCGTGATCTCCGGGCGCTTCGGTCCCAAGGCCTTCGAGGCCCTCAAGACCCTGGGCGTGGAGATGTGGACTGCACCGAGCGGGCTCACGGCCGCCGAAGCCCTGGCTAAGTTTCGGGAAGGCACCTTAACCCGCATGGCGGTGGAGGAGTTCAGATGAGGATCGTTATTGCTAGCGGCAAGGGAGGCACGGGTAAGACCCTCATCGCCACCAACCTGGCGTGGATGCTCGCCGAAGTGGGCGTGGACACGACCTACGTGGACGCGGACGTGGAGGCCCCCAACGGTCACCTGTTCCTGCCCCCCACCGAGGTGACCACGAGCCGCTTCTCGAGCCCCCTGCCGACGCTCAAAGAGGCCACCTGCTCGGGCTGTGGCGAGTGTCAGCGCTTCTGCGCCTTCCACGCCATCATCGCCACCACTGACAAGGTGCTGGTGTTCCCCGAGCTGTGTCACGCCTGTGGAGGCTGTCTGGACGCATGCCCTGACAACGCCTTGGAGGAGCGCCCCCGGGAATCGGGCACCCTGCTCAGGGGCGAATCGGGCCGTATCCATTTTCGATCCGGTAGCCTGGATGTCGGGGAGCCGCGATCCACGCCCATCATCGAGACGCTCATCGCCGAAACGCCGGACACCGGCGTGGTGGTGGTGGACTCGCCCCCGGGCACCTCCTGCAGCGCCGTGGCCGCCATGAAAGGCGCTGACCAGGTGGTGCTGGTGACCGAGCCCACCCCCTTCGGACTGCACGACCTCCAGCTCGCCGTGGAGCTGTGCCGAAAGATGGGCTGCAGCCCTTCGGTGATCGTCAACCGCAGCGACCTGGGAGACACGCAGGTCCAGCGCTATCTGGAGGCGCAGTCCATCCCCGTCCTGGCCCAGATCCCCTTCGACCGGACGCTGTCGGACATTTACGCCAGGTCGGAGCTCGCCGCCCCCACCCACGAGCCCCTGCGCCAGGCCCTGCGGAAGATCATCAGCACGGTCCTCACAAACAGCATCGGAGGCAAAGCCGCATGAAGGTCATTGCATTTATCAGTGGTAAGGGCGGTACGGGCAAGACCTCCATTGTGGCCTCCTTCGCCCGTCTGGCCGCCCCCGTGGTGGCAGCGGACTGCGACGTGGACGCCGCCAACCTGGCGCTTCTGCTGGGCGGAACCGTCGACCAGCAGGAACGCTTCTTCGCCGGAGAGCTGGCGCAGATCGATCCCGACCGCTGCACCGGCTGTGGAGTGTGTTTCGAACGGTGCCGCTTCGACGCCATTCGGCCCGTGGATCCCATCTTCGAGATCGATCCCCTGGCGTGCGAAGGCTGCCGGGTTTGTCTCCAGGCGTGTGAATTCGACGCCGTGACCCTCGTGAATAACGAGGCGGGGAAAGTGATGGTGCAGACCGCGCCCACCGGTGCGGTGATCCAGGCCGCCCTTGAGCCGGCCCAGTCCAACTCGGGGAAGCTCGTCACCCGGGTACGCGTCCTGGCCCGGGAGAAAGCCGGCAGCATGGAACTGGAGCTGGTCCTGCTCGACGGCCCCCCCGGCATCGGCTGTCCCGTGCACGCCACCCTGGCGGACGTGGACCTGGTCGTGGTGGTGACCGAGCCCACACCCTCGGGAGAGCACGATCTGGCGCGGGGACTGGAGTTGCTCCATCAGTTCCGCCGTCCCGCCCTGGTGATCATCAACAAGGCGGATCTCTCCGCGACCATGGTCAAGCGCATCCACCGCCTGTGTGAAAGCCTCGACGCCGAGGTGATCGGGGAGCTGCCCTTCGTCAGCACCGTGCCCGCGGCCTTGGCCCAACGCCAGACCATGGTCGACGACGAGACGCTCCGCCCCCTCTTAGAGGCCCTCTGGGCCCGCATCCAGAGCCACCCGGCCCTCGTGCCCGACAGCGAGCCCGCCGTCGTGAAAGCAGCCACCCCTTGATCACCCCGCTGCACTGCCCCACAGTACGGTCCAGGAGCTAACCGATGGCTTCCAACCAACCAGACCTGTTCGTGGGGGGCCCCCCCCACGGTCTCGGTCAATGCACCGGCGATTGCGGCGACTCCGTGGAGATGCAGCTACGCCTGGTGGGCGACCACATCGACCGCGCCGCCTTCCGCCTGAACGGCTGCATGTCCACCGCCATGGCCGCCACGGCTGTGACGGAGTTGGTCCAGGGCATCGAGCTCCGGGAAGCACTGCTACTCACTCCCATCATGGTGATCGATCACATCGGCGGCCTCGACGAGGAGCACGAGCACTGCGCGGTCATCGCCGTCAATGCACTCCACAACGCGGTGACCGACGCGCTGAGGAATCTCAACGAGCCCTGGAAACGACTCTATCGGACTTGAGGGAGACAAATCATGAATCCAGACATACCCGCCTTTCAAGACACCTACCCCGACGATGTCAGTCACTGCTACGGCTGCGGTCGGCTCAACGAGCACGGCCACCGGATCAGGAGCCATTGGGAGGGTGAGGAGTCGGTCTGCAACTTCACCCCTGAGCCCTACCACACGGCGATCCCCGGCTATGTATACGGCGGCCTCATCGCGTCACTCATCGACTGCCACTCCACGGGCACGGCCGCCGCGGCGGCCTACCGCGCGGCTGGGCGTGAGATGGACACCGAGCCGCCACTGCGCTTCGTCACGGGCTCGCTGCATGTGGACTACGTAGCGCCCACACCTCTGGGGGTTGAGCTGAAGTTGCGCGGCTGGGTCACCGAGCTCAAGGAGCGCAAAGTGGTGGTGGAATCCACGGTCTCGGCCAACGGCAAGGTCTGCGCCAAGGGACGTGTGGTGGCCGTTCTTATGCCCGAAAACCTGTGGAACCGGTAACCCTCGCCACCGTGGAGAGACACCATGACCGCTCCGACACCAGCTCCCCCGACACCAGACGCCTCGACACCGGGCGCCTCGACACCGGGCGCCCTTGAATGCGCCACCTGTGAGCGCCCCGTCTGTCGCAGCGGCCAGGACTGCTACGACGCCGCGCCGCTGGTTCAGCAGATCTACGCCGAGGCCGACCCATCGGTGCTGCAGCTCACCCGGCTTGCAGCGTCGGTGGAGGCCGAGGGATATCAGTGCTGGCCTCGGACCGAGGAGATCATCCGCTTCGCTCGGCGGGCGGGCTTCACCCATTTGGGGGTCGCCTTCTGTATTGGCCTGGCCGAGGAGGCGCGGTGCTACGTGAAGATCCTACAAAAGGAGTTCCAGGTGTCCTCGGTCTGCTGCAAGGTCTGCGGCATGGCCAAGCACGAGCTGGACCTGGACACCCTGCGGCCCGAGGCGACCCATGAGACCATGTGCTCGCCCCTGGGCCAGGCGGAGCTGCTCAACCGGGCCGGGGTGGAGCTGAACATCATGATGGGCCTGTGCGTGGGACACGACGCGCTCTTTTCTCACCATGCCGAGGCGCCCGTGACTACGCTAATCGCCAAGGACCGGGTCCTGGCCCACAACCCCGCGGGCGCCCTGTACTCCAAGTACTGGCGGCGCCGTCTGGGGGGCGACGTGCCGGGACGCAACTTGCCGGAACGCAACGTTCCGGAGCGTAAGAAGGAGTCTGGAATATGATCATCGACGAGCTGTTGGAAGACGCCCAGAAGCGGCTGGAAGGCCGCGCTGTCGTCGACGTGCGTATCGGCCTGGGGTACACGGCGGTGAGGCTGGACGACGGCGGATGCGGACTGGCCGGTACGATCACCGAGGGAGCGGACTGGAGCTGCTCCCTGCTCGACGACGCCGGCGACCTGCTGGAGCAGTCGGCCAAGGACCTGGCCGCCGAGGCCCTGTCGACCCATCCGGTGCGAGCCTCGGTGGGCCTGGCCACCATCAACGCCGTGCTGAATCGGCACGGTGACGAAGGGCCGGGGCCGCTCAAGGTCCTACCCGTGGACGGCGCCCGGGTGGCCATGGTAGGGCTCTTCCGCCCCCTGGTGCCCGAGCTCAAGCGTCGCGCGGCTGAGCTGCACATCTTCGAGCGCCAGCCCGTCTCTCCGGAGACGCTGCCCGACTGGGCCGCCGAGCGCATCCTGCCCGAGTGCGACGTGGCCATCATCACGTCGCTCACCCTCGTGAACAAGACCCTCGACCACCTCCTGGACCTCGCCCAGTGCAAGGTGGCTCTCCTGGGCCCCACCACACCCCAATCGACGGTCTTCGCCGCCTACGGGGTCGGACACCTCTTTGGCCGGGTGGTGCGAGACACCGACCGCATCCTCGAGGTGGTCAGCCAGGCCGGCGGCACCCAGCGATTCGGCGCAGCCGCCCCCAAGACCTACCAAAAGATCTAACGCCGACTCGAGGAGGAGACTACTGTGCGAGTTCGTTGATCGGAAACCCCGGAAGGAAATCCCGAATGCGTTGACGCTTCCCCGATCCGGGCTAGCATCAAAACCATGCACCAACCTACACGGCCGTTTGGACAGCTTGGGCTGACCGGACAACTCTTCTGCATAATCGCTGGGCTCCTGTTTTTCGTGTCCTGCAAACACGTCCCACCGCCGGCCGTTTCTCCAGGACCCTGTGGGTTTGGGGGGAACTCCGTGCTCGCCAGCTGGGGCAATCCCGTCGTGTACGAGGTCAACGCAAACGGTCAACAAAGTGTGGCCAAACGCTGGCGCGCCAGCCTGTGGCTTCCAAATCGCCCCACCGAGAAAGCGCGCCAGTACCACATGTCCTGTGCCAGCTCCTTTCCCCTCTCCATGGTGCTCGCTGCCCGGCGGCCGGCGACCTTTGTCTTGATCAACGGCCGCAGCGGCGAGTCGCGCCGCCTCGAGCTCGGGCAAGCCACGCTCGCCGCTCCCGGTGGAGCGGCGCTGCCCGAAACGAGCACCCGCGAGGTGATGCGGAACATCCCCGCGTTTGACTCTCGCCATGGGCCTCAGTACCTCTTCGCCTTTGAGCTGCTCAAACCAGCCTGGAGCCAGCTCGAGCTCCGCGTCCCCTTCCAGGGTGGAGATGGGCACCTACGGGTCCTTTTCAAACGCAAGGCCTGCGCAGTCAAATCCGCAGAATGAGCTGGCTCGCCCGTCGCTAAAACGGGATGTCGTCGTTGTCGTGAAAGCCCGGAGGCGGACCGTCGGGCAGCGGCAATTTGGTGAGGCGGATCGCCTCCCGATGTAACAATCCGACACAGTAACGGCTGGGGCGAAATGCACGCATCCACTGCGCCTCATTCCTAAATGCGTTGATTTTGTTGGAGTACCGTGGGGGAGAACGCGGGCTATCTCACCTGGCGCGCAAATTGCTTTTGTACAAGTGCACAACGATACAACGCCACAAGTGCACAACGATACAACGCCACCGACTCCGTCCCGTGACGCCAGGAGGACCACCATGAGCAAATCCGCGAATCATCCCAAGCGACCCGTGATCTTCGACATGACCTCCGACCAGTGCGTGTGGTCCCAGGCCGGCGTTACGCAGCCGCGAAAGTGCCACCGGGCCTTCGACTGCATGGGATGCGAGTTCGACGCGAAGGTGCAGCAGCGGATCGCTCAAGGCGTCGCCCTCCGCAAGGACGGACGCTCCGAGAGCTGGCGGCGGACCCTGAACCGCCGACCCATCGAGGACCGCAAGTGTCGCCATATGCTGACGGGTCAGGTGGCGTTGAAGTACTGCGCCAACAACTTCGACTGCGCCAGGTGCGAGTACGACCAGATGCTGGGCGACACCCAGCTCAGCCTGGAAGCCCCCGCGCCCCACGCCGACATCGTGGCGGGATTCGCCCTCCCGGATCAGCACTACTTCCACCGCGGACACACCTGGGCCCGCGTGGAGTATGGGGGCCGCGTACGGTTCGGCCTCGATGACTTCTCCGGACGCCTGCTCGGGCCCCTGGACCAGATCGAGCTGCCAACGCTGGGACAGCCCGTATCCCCCAGGGAGCCGGCGGTTCGGCTCCAAAGGGACGGCCACCAGGCCACCGCCCCCAGCCCGGTGGAGGGCGTAGTGGTGGCGGTGAACCCCCGCGTGCAGCAGGACGCCGAGGCCCCCCATCGGGCCCCCTTCGGCAGCGGCTGGCTGGTCATGGTGGAGCCCACCCACCTGCGGAAAGATCTCCGCGGTCTCCTCTACGGCGTCCAGGCCCAGGCCTGGCTGGAGGACGAGGCCACGAGCCTGACTCAGATGATCTCCGGAGAGACCGACTACGCCCTGGCCGCCACGGGTGGACGCATGGTGGACGACATCTACGGCACAGTGGACGGTCTGGACTGGGACACGCTGGTCCAACGCTACCTCGTCGGATAGACCTGCCCAGCTCTTTCCCGTGAAGTATAATAACCTCTGTGAAAAAAATCAGGAGGTCCTCACCCGCACAGTGCGGACCAAAGCGTTGCCAATGACTGATCCGGTAAAAACGAATGCGCTACGTCGAGTCGGCGGAGCGCTGCTATCCGTTTTCTGGAACCGAGCCCAGCGAAGGGTGCGCGCCGCTTGGCGACTGGTCATTCAGACCAGTGTGCTGGCGTTGTTTCTGATCGGCGTGAGCTTGATCACGTCGTATCTCCTGTTCCCGGCATTGTCCAAGGGTGTAGGCGAGTACATCGCGTATCCACTCCACGGTCTTTCGCTGCTGGGTGCCTGTTGGCTGAGCATCGTGGTCGTCGGGCGGCGGCTGGACAAGCGCCGGCTCGCGGACTACGGGTGCCACGTGGACCGGCCCTGGCTCCTGAATTTCGGGTTCGGTCTGGTGTTGGGCGCGGTGTTGATGGGGGGAATATTCTGGGTGGAGTATTCGGCCGGTTGGATCGAGATTCGCAGTACCCTGCACACAAGCCGCCAGGCTCCCTTTGTCGTCAGCATTGCCGGGATGCTCTTTCTGCTCCTCGTCGTGGGCATCTGCGAGGAACTGTTAGCCCGCGGCTACTATCTGACCAATCTCGCCGATGGATTTGGGGGGCGCTGGATCGGACCGAAGACCGCCGTGGTGATCGCTTGGCTGCTGAGCTCGGCCCTGTTCGCCATCGGTCACGTCGCCAACCCCAACACCACCCTGCTCAGCACGACGATGCTCCTACTGGGCGGTGTGCTGCTGGGCTTGGGCTATGTGCTCACGGGGGAGCTGGCGATCCCCATGGGGCTGCACATCACCTGGAACTTTTTCCAGGGCGTTGTGTTTGGATTTTCCGTGAGCGGCAACCAAAGCAAGACCTCGTTCATCGCGGTCGCCCAGGGGGGCCCGGACCTGTGGACCGGGGGTCGCTTCGGTCCCGAGGCGGGCCTCATCGGTCTGGTGGCCATGCTGGTCGGAGCGGGCGCTATCGTCGCCTGGGTCAGGTGGCAACGCGGGACCGTCGCGATTCACGGACTACTCAATTCTGACTAGCGCCCGACCACGAGCTTATGCTCGCAGGCCGGACAGAAGACCAGATGAATACTGTCGAGCTTCTCCAGGCCCACCGAGAACGCCATAAGGCATCCGTGATCCTGGCAGTGCGTCAAGCCCAGGGCGTGGGCGGTCTCGTGTAGCGCCACCTTGGCCAGGCGCTCGTAGAGCAGCCCGGGTTCCTCGGCAGTCCCCGCGGCGGTCCCCGCGGCGGTCCCCACGGCAGTCCCATGGGGCCACGCAGCGAGCCGCGCCGAAGAGATCACGGCCACACGTCCCCCCACCAGGGCCTCGCCGTACACGAAGGTGAGGATCGGCAGGCAGAGGTCCAACGCAGTCACGCCCACCCGCACCCGGATCGACTCCACCTCGCTCCGAAGGGCCGAGAGGATCGGAGCGGCATCGTACTGGTCGCGCGCCCGCAGGTGCGCCCGGGGCGGCATCTGTCGGGCGGCAACCACCTGGGTGGGGAGGCCCAGCACCGCCTGAAGGTTAGCCGCAACCACAGCGCAGGCCACCGGTGGCACCCGTCCCAGAGGGACGACCTCCGCCAAGGGGCTGGTGTCGGGATCCACCGACAAGGATCACTTCGTCCGGGAAAGGTCGTGACGCTTGATCTTACGCGACAGGGTTACCCGATCGATGCCGAGCGCCCGCGCGGCGTGGGTGATGTTCCAATCCGCGGCGTCCAGGGCGCGCCGGATGTGGCTGTTCTCAGCCTCCCGCAGCGTCATGGGCACCATCGCGTCCGGCTCCTCGGACGCCAGGAAGGTCAGCTCCCGCGCGCCGATCTGATCGGCGCGGCAGATGACTACGGCTCGCTCCAGTACGTTTCGCAGCTCCCGCACGTTGCCGGGCCAGGAGTACCCACACAAAAGACGCAGCCCCTCGGACGTGAAGCCTTGAATGGTTTTGCCGAGCTTGCGCGCGATCTGCTCCACGAAGTATCCGGCCAGCAGCTCCACATCTCCCTCCCGATCCCGCAGCGGCGGCAAGCGAACCTCCAGGACGTTGATGCGATAAAAGAAGTCGGCGCGGAAGGCGCCGGACTTCACCCGGGCCGGCAGATCCCGGTGGGTGGCGCAGATGAGGCGGAAGTCGCTTTGCAGGGGCTTTACGCCCCCCACCCGCGTGAACTCTCGATCCTCGAGGACCCGCAGCAGGTCAGTCTGCATCTTGGAGGGGATCTCCCCCACCTCGTCGAGAAATAGCGTCCCTCCGTGGGCCATCTCCAGCCGCCCACGCTGGGTGGAAACCGCCCCGGTGAAGGCGCCGCGCTCGTGACCGAACAGCGCGCTCTCCAGTAACGTCTCGGACTGGGAACCGCAGTTGATCACCACAAAGGGACCGTAGGCGCACGAGCTCAACGCGTGGATGGCCCGAGCAACCAGCTCCTTGCCCGTGCCCGTCTCGCCGGTGATCAGCACCGCGGCGTCGGTGGGCGCCACGTCCTGGATCAGCTCCAACACGTCGACCATGGCCTCGGAGCCGGCCACCAGGTCGCCCACGCCATCTCTAGCGGACTGGCGAAGCCGCTCCCGCAGAGCCTCGTTTTCGCGCACGAGCTCCTGGTGCCCAACGATCCTCTCGATGACGAGCAACATCTGCTCCGGATCGAAGGGCTTGAGCAGGTAGTCCCTCGCGCCCTTCTTCATGGCCGTCACCGCGTTCTCGATGGAGCCGTAGGCAGTAATCATCACCACGGGAATGTCCGGCCGGACCTCCCGGGTCCGCTCCAGCACGGTCATCCCGTCCATGCCGGGCATCTTCATGTCCACCAGCAGCAGATCGAACGCCCCCGCGCTCAGTTGGGCCAGTCCGTCGGCACCATCGGCGGCCACCGACACCCGGTACCCCTCCTTGCGGAGCCAGGCGGCCAAGGACTCCCGCATGGCCTCTTCATCGTCGATCACCAGCACGCGCAGCGGTTCGCTCATGACTCCTCCGGGGGTGCGTCCACGGACTCTGCTTGGGGCAGGATCATCCGGAAGGTGGCGCCTTTGCCCAGCCCTGGATCCACGTCGATGCGCCCCTGGTGCTCACAGACGATGCCGTGCACCATGGACAGTCCGAGCCCCACGCCACGCCCCACGCTCTTGGTGGTGAAAAACGGCTCAAAAATGTGGGGCAACACCGAGTCAGAAATGCCCGGCCCGGTGTCCGCGATCTCGACCCACACCTCGCCGGAGTCGCGGCCGGCGCTTACGGTCAACACTCCGCCCTGCTCCATCGACACTCCGCCCTGCTCCATCGACACTCCGCCCTGCTCCATCACATCTCCGCTCTGCTCCATGGCCTCCACCGCGTTGAACACCAGGTTGGTCAGACACTGCTGGATCTGGGTGGCGTCCCCCCACACCTCCAGGGGCTCATCGGGCAGGGTCACCTTCGGGGTCACGCCGCACAGCTCCATGCGATGATCCGTAAGCATCAGGATCTGCCGGAGCAGTTCCCGCAGATCCACCCGGCGCTGATCCACGGACTGCTGGCGAGCGAAGGACAGGAGGTTGGACACGATGGAGCCGCATCGGCGCGCCTCCCGCACTGTGAGCGCGAGCCACTGCTCAAACTGCTCCAGGGTCTCGGGGGATGGCGGCCCCTCCTGGAGAGTCACCAGGATCAGCTTGCTGAAGTTGAGGATGGAACCGATGGGGTTGTTGATCTCATGGGCCACGGACGCTACGAGCTTGCCCAGGGAGACCAGCCTGTCCTCCTGCACCAGGCGCGCCAGATCGTCCTTGATGGCCCGGGTGCGGCGCTCCATCCGCTCGCTGAGCTCGTTGGTGATGTCGCGGAAGATCTCCAACACCCCGACGACCTCCCCCTGGGGGTTGTGTAGCGGGTAGGTCGACACATCGCAGTAGTGCGCCTCTCCGTCGGCGTGCAGGTGCTCGTGTATGGCGTGGGCAGCCCGACCGGTGGCCAGGGTCTCGCGCATGGGACAAGGTGTTTCGGGGCTGTCACAGGGTGCCACCGCCTGGTGCGAAACCTGAAAACAGAAACGGCCCCGGGCCTCCTCTGGGGTAGTGCCCGTTCGGCGGCACGCGCCCTTGTTGATGCTGACGATGCGGAAGTCCGGATCCAGCACCATGACCCCTTCACTCGTGGCTTCCGACAGAGCGGTCACCAAAGAGCGGGCCATGAACACCTCGTCGTCATTGGGAGAAACCATGGTCGTCTCACCATCCATCCGTTGGCCCCAGAGCCCTTTGGGACCGCAAATATAATCCGGTTATTCTATGGGACTTTGACAGAAATCAGGACGAGGTACCAGTGCCAAGGACCCGCTCGGCAAAAAACGAGCAACTCGGACAACTCGAGCAACTCGAGCAACTCGGGCAACCATGGAGCGACGAACTATGGAGCGGCGAACTGGCCGTTGGACATCTCGACGGTGAATCCCTCGCAAGACTCGACGCTGTCGGTTCGCCGCACCACCACATAAAACACGCTGGTGTTGTCTTCACAGACGTTGACGCCCTCCACGTCTCCCGGCGGAGCCACGCAGTCGCCCTCGCCGCAGGGCGTCGGACCGCTGCAGCCGGTGTCCGTGGTCGGAAAGTCAGTGTACCAGTCAAAGGGGCCGCGGGTGTTCTCGCAGAGCAGATCCACCGCCGAGCAGCTATTGCGATAGACGTCCATCTCATAGGCGTCGTTGCTGTTTACCAGGAATCGGACGTCCACATGGAACTCATCCCCGGTCGTATCCAGGTCGTCGGTGGCACGGAACATCCACCAGATCTCCCGCCCGGCGGGCATGGCGTTGCCTGTCACGTTGACATGGTCCCCCAGCACGTCTGACAGATCACCGACGTCGATGGCGGCGGCGCACTGGGCGCCGGCAGTGGCGGGCATGGGGTCCGGATCGCAGGCCCCGCTCCCGTCCCAACTGCCCCCGTCGATCAGACCACCTCCATCAGAATCGTTGGCGTCCGGGTTGCCGGTCCCGGCGTCGCTGGGCACCTGGCCGGGGTTCCACTTGGCACAACTACCGGCAACCAGGCCAACAGCGCCGACCAGCAGCAAAACAGCGACGGTTCTAATGGTAATACCCAACAGGGCCTCTCGAAATACTAGTCCTGTGCTGACAGGATATCGCATTCCAAGTCTTCCGCCAACCCATCCCCCAATCCACCGTCGGAGAAGAGAGCTACATGGGCAGGTAATAGGTGAACATGGCGTTGATGGACCAGATGACTCCGATGTCTTCTTTGGTGTTGTCGCCCAGCTCAACGCACTCAGTGTCCGAAACGTCGGAGTCAAAGCATCTGTCCTGGGGCCAGGGATTGTACAGGTAGAAGCTCAGCCCCACGGCGATGTTCTGGGTAAGAAAGTAGTCACCACCGAATCCGAAGCCCAGGGCGAAGGCGTTCATCCAGGTCCGTGCGTCGATGTTGCCGAACCCGGGGACGAACATCTCTCCGCTGGTCATGGTGCGGTTCCAGCCCATGGAGAGGGCCACCCACAGGTCGATCTGCTTGAACGGGAAGATCCCACGCCCCTCCACGCCGAGGAACATATTCCAGGCGTGATCCCCGACGTTGCTGTCCGGATTCCCGAACAGAAAGGCCGTGTGTACGCCAACGGCCACGTGCTTCAAAAACCGGTAGAGCCCCACGAACCGAACGCCCACCGAAGCGTCAATGCCGTCACACCAGTCGTCGGTGCAACCATCGAGGCCAATGCCGGCGCGGAGCATGAGCCCCGTGTCCCGCCCGGAATCGCCCAGGGGAACGGATTTCTGCGCCGAGGCGGTGGACGCCCAGGACGTCAGGAGTAGCGCAACCAGACTTGCCGCGGCGACCAACCTCTTCATGTACCAGCCTCCAAATCGTGGCGAACCCTTCGCCGGAACCCTATATACGAAGACATGCCGCAGACGTTGTCAATAGGGTTAGACGGGCTTCGAGGGCTTCGAGGGCTTCGAGGGCTTCGAGGGCTTCGAGAGCTTCGGGCCCTTAGGGGACTCACACGCCCTTCACCGCCGCCGACGTCTGACTCGGCGCTTCGGGGTCCGCGCCCGTCGCACGCCCAGCACGTTGGGCAGCCGCCACTGGGTGCGGTTTCTGTCGTTCTCGTTGAATCGCGACTCGAAGCTTCCCGCCAAATTCAGCTTCACGCCTCGGGCCCGGATGGTGAGGCTGGCCTCGGGGCCGCCCTCCAGGTGCATGGCCCGCACGATGTTCAACGGCAACCCAAGCAGGAGCTTGTTCAGCACCGCCATGCGAAAGGGCGAGCGGCACAACACGAAAAGCAGCCGCCCCTTTTTGTCAGCCGCCAGGGCGGCTTCGCTCCATCGCTTGGGCCGGTCGCGCCAGACGTTCACGCCACGCCCCCCGACGGCCTTGATCAGCCGTAGGTTCTGTACCACCACCCGGTAGGAGGCGAGTCTCTTCTTCGCCCCCGGCTGATCCAGATCCACCATCACCGCGGAGGCCAGCCCCTTTTTGCGCGGACCAAAGGCCAGGGCCGACAGGTAGTCCTTGCGCCACCGCCGGTTGTCCAGGAACCGCCCCCGCCGGGTGTAGCCCACGTGGGTGAGGTGGTCGGTCTTGAACATGCCCAGGTTGATCACCACCGACAGCCGCGCCCGTCGGGCCCACTGGCGAGCCGTGCGCTTCTTTCTGCCGTGCAGCTTGGCCAGGCCCGCGTAAAGCCGCGCTCGCCGGGGGTCCACCCGCACCAGGTGCAGCCGGTTGTCCCCCACTTTGCTCCCCGGCCGCAAGCGCACCACCGCGTAGTGCACTCCCGCCTGCAGGCGTTTCCAGCGGATCTTTACCCCAGACGACGCGGTCTGCGCCCGGGCCACTCCACCACCGGGCCAGTCCACCCAGGTAGTCCAGGTAGCCCAGGTAGCATGAAAAGTCACCAAAAGTACGAGGACAACTTTCCACATACGCCGTGATACCAATCCCACCGGCCCGGGCTTCCCCGAACCCTAGGTCGCGAGGTATGCTGGGCTCTTCAATGCGACAAGTCAACCCACTGCTGCTGGCACTCGTCATCACGTCCCTGTGGGGGTGCCCGGCCAAGACCAAGCCCCCGGACAAGCCCACCGAAGCCTGCGCCACAGACAACGACTGCGTCCTCACCGCCAGGCGCTTGAACCACTGCTGCGTGGGCTGCGCCATCCCCTACGCCGTGGCCCGCAGTCGGGCAGCCGCCATCGAACGCTGGCACAGGCGCCATTGCAAGCCCGGCACCTTCACCTGCCCCAAGGTGGACTGCAACCAGCCCCAAACCAAGCAGACGGCGAAGTGCAAACAGCGACGTTGCGTCACCGAAGTGACGCTCGGAAAACCCGGATCCGAGCCGAATCACTGAGGCGCAACTCAGAAGCTGACGAGTTGGCGTAGGGCTTCGTAGCGCTCGTCGAAGTCGGCGCGGCTCGCGGAGAGGAGGCCATCGAGGCTGAACTCGGCGACGTTGAAGCTGGCGGTGGCGGTGCCGTAGGCCACCCCTCGACGGAGGGAGGCGACGTCGACGGATTCGGCGGCATCCAGGTGACCCAGCATGCCTCCAGCGAAGGTGTCCCCTGCCCCCGTGGGATCCACCACACGATCCAGGGGCATGGCCGGCAGGGCGAAGATGTCGTCCCCCGCGAAGAGCAGGGCGCCGTGCTCTCCCCGCTTGACCACAAGGTACTTCGGCCCCATGCGCATCACTCCCCGAGCGGCGCGTATCACGTTGTGCTCCCCCGACAGCAGACAGGCCTCCTCATCATTGATGGTCAGCAGGTCCACCATGGACAGGGTACGCGCCAGGGCCTTGGGCTCGCCGTTGATCCAAAAATCCATGGTGTCGCAGCCGATGAGCCGGGGATGGGTCATCTGCTGGCACACGTTGGCCTGGAGCTCGGGATGGATGTTGGCCAGAAACAGCGTCTGGGCCTCGCGATAGGGGGCGGGCAGCTCCGGCGAGAAGTCCGCGAAGACGCCCAACTCCGTGGCCAGGGACTCCCGAGAGGAGTAGTCGTCGGCATAACGACCGTGCCAGTGGAAGGTCTGGCCAGGGGCCCGATCCAGTCCCGCCAGATCCACTCCGCGCTCGGCCAACAACGTGACGTACTCTTCGGGGAAATCGTCCCCCACGATGCCCACCAGCTTCACCTGAGTGAACTGCATGGCGGCCACGGAAAAGAAACAGGCCGCGCCGCCAAGCACCCGCTCACGGGTGCCGACCACGGTCTCTACGGTGTCCAGGGCAACACTGCCCACCACGACGAGTGACATGAACCAACTCCTACGGCAGCGAGACTATCACTGCTCTTCTTCGTCCTCCACCTCGACGGTGGAGCGTTTGATCCGGGCGCGTATGAGCGCGACGTCCGGGTGTTTCGGTGAGAGCTCCAGTCCCCGTCGATAGGCCTTGGCGGCCTCTTTCCGCATGCCCAGCTCCCAGGCGGTGGTGCCCAAATTGATCTGTATGTGCGCGACGGAGGGCGCCAGCCCGACCGCCTTGCGAAACGACTCCAGTTCCTGATCCCGGAAGTCCATGTCGCCGGTCTGGTAGTAGCGCATCCGGGCCGCCACGGCGAACCGATTGAGCAGCTCGGCGTCTTTGGGGCGCGACTTGACCACCTTCCCCAGCCCCTCCATGGCGCAGGCGTAGTCGCCCCGGACGAAGCACGCCATCGCGCGCTTCTGGTAATCTTTCGCCTTGGAGGCCGAGAGGTGTCCGGCGGGCTTGTTCTTGTCCCGACAGGCCGGAGCCACCCCGGCCAGGATCAAACACAGACTCAGACTCAGCGATACAGCTCGGGCCCGCATGTGGCGACTACTCGCTCTTTCCGAACAGCGGCGCCAGCCGCGCGCGGGCCTCGTCGGTGATGCCCTCGGGCGACGAGAGGATCGCGTGGTCCAGGGCGTTTCGGCAAGCGCAGGCGAGATCTGGGGGCGGAAGGGACCGGGCCGCTGCCGCCACCACGCTCCGGGCGTTGTCCACGTTCTGGGCGATGATCTCGAGCACGGAGGTGACGTCCACGTCTCCGTGGCCCTCGTGCCAGCAGTCGTAGTCCGTCGCCAATGCCACCGTACAGAAGCAGATCTGGGCTTCCCGGGCCATCTTGGCCTCGGTGACGTTGGTCATGCCGATGACGTCCACGCCCCAGCTCCGGTACAGGTTCGACTCGGCCCGGGTGGAGAACTGCGGTCCGTTGATGCACACGTAGGTGCCGCCTTCGTGCACGGTGACACCCACCTCCCGCGCCGCCGCCGCCGTACTCTTGGCCAAAGACGAGCAGATCGGATCGGCGAAGGAGACGTGGCCCACCATGCCGTCCTCGAAGAAGGAGGCCGCCCGCCCGTTGGTGCGGTCGATGAACTGGTCCACGATCACAAAGTGCCCGGGAACGATCTCGGCACGCATGGACCCCACGGCGCTGATGGCCAGCAGCCGGGAGACCCCCAGCTTCTTCATGCCGTAGATGTTGGCGCGGTAGTTGATCTCGTGGGGCGCCACCTTGTGCCCCCGCCCGTGACGCGGAAGGAACACCAGGCGCTGATCCCCAATGCGCCCGGTGATGTAGGCGTCCGAAGGAGCTCCGAAGGGCGTCTCCACGCGCTCCTCGTGTACATCGGTGAGCTCAGCAATTTCGTATAGCCCGCTCCCTCCGATCACGCCCAGCGCTTCGCTGTCTACCATGAGAGACTCCTTCGTGTAGCCCAGGTCCGGTCCACAAACGCCCGGACGGTGTTTCACCGTGTCAATGTGCTTCGCACACCCAAGACGGCCCTGTCAACGTCGGTTGACTACCGACTCCGGGCCGGGGCAGCTCGGATGAACAGCTCCGTCACGTAGATCCTCCGCCCACCCGTGGTGGAGCGGTTGATGCAGACGCCGATACCCAGATGGGTGAGAGACCGCCCCAGCAGCGCGGCCCGGTGCGCGGGGCTCCGCATGAACTCCCGATGCACCTCCACCACGGTGACCCCTCGCCCCACGTTCTCGCCCACCCAACTGGCCCGGATACCTGCCCGCCGGGTGCGGTCCACAGCGGTCCCGGTAGTGGGGGAGTAGTGGCGCACGTCCCCCCGACGGCACATCTCGTTGCTGTGAGCGCGGGCCACCCGGGCCAACGCGATCGAGGGAAGGAGCCGGGTGCGCCCGGCTCGTTTTCGGGCCCGGCTCACCAGCCCGAGCAACGCTTTCTCCACCGCCTTGTCGTCCAGAACCCCGCCCGAGGGTCGATGAACCGGACGGAGCACATACCGGGTGGGTGGTGGCACGCCCACGAACAGCGGGAAGTTGGCCACCACCTCCGGCCCCCGGGGACCGGTGCCCAGCAGCTCCAACTGATACACACCCCGACCCGCTGACAGCGGCACCAGCGCATGAAAGGTACCGTCGGTGGCCGACGTCAGCCGAGCCCGCCGGGTGGCACCTCCGGGCACGGTGACCACGGCCGTGGGAGTGGTGAAGCCCGGCGTCAGACCACCGCGCATGAGCACCGAGGTCCCGGCCACCGGACTCCGCACCACCGGCTCAAGGCGCACGTACCCGCGCAATAGCAGCACCACCACCCGCAGTCGCAGGCCGGCGAGCACCTGCACCGCCCCCCCGATGCGGTTGAACCCGCCGGTGGTGGCAGCCGATACGATCCGGGCAAACAGGGCCTTGTGCACACCGCGAACCCCCGCCACCTCGTCGGCCAGAAGCCGGCCGTGGGGCTCAACGACGCCATGTCCCAGCAGCACGAACCGCAGGCCGGAGCTGCCCACCCGATCCAGCCTCCGGACCCCCAGCAGGGTCTTGGCGGCACCATGCAGCCGCCGATCCGCGCGCAGGGATACGCCGTGGACCTTCAGGGCCTGTCGACAGCGTTGAAACAGAGGCTGCAGGGTACCGGGCACGCCGCCGGCGACCCCCGGAGCGACGTATCGGGTTACCGCCCGGGTCAGGTCGATGGACGGCCCGGCCGACACCTCCCGAACGCGGTTCGGCTCCGGTTGCGGAGGGGGACGACCCCTTCGGACTGCAATCGGATCGGGCGCGGACGGACAGGCCGCCCCGACCCCCAGCAGCAGCGCCGCCACACCGAATCGGGTCCAAAACTTCAGAGCAAGAACTCCACGCCGGCAAGCAGCTCCAGCTTCGTGTAGAAGCTCGGGTCCAGGTGGTTGCGGAAGGCGGGCCCCAAGGTGAAGGCGAGCTCGCCGCCCACCGAGAACCAGTTCGTGAAATAGTAGCGCACGCCGCCGCCCACCCGCAGCACCAGGGCGGCGCCGTCATTGGGCGTATCCGCGACGATGAAGGCCACCCCCGCCGCCACCCGGGCGAAAGGCACAACCGGTACCTTCCACAGGCGGATATTCACGAACTTCATCTGGATGCCGGCCAGCAGGTCGATACCCACTCCGCCAAAGGGGTTGCAGCTCGAGTTGATAACCCGGGTCTGTCCGCCGACGATCTCTTCGTCCAGCACCTTGCAGGCGCCCCCAATGGAGACCCCACCGATGACGTCGAACCAAAACAGCCGGGTGAGCTGATAGGACCACTCCATGTTCAGACGGAAACCGCCGGGGCTGGGCTCGGTGAGCCCGGCGGCCACGCCCAGGCCGGCGGCGATGATGTTGGGTCCCCGGGCCCGGAGCAGATCCCGGTCCACCGGGGGCTCGGGCTGGGCCGGCTCGACGGGGCGGGCCGGTCGGGCCGGAGGGACAGGACGCTTGCGCACCTTCTCGCGCGGTCTCACCGGCGGCGGGGGCGGCTCGGCCCCGGGGTCACCGGTAAAGGGCCGATCCTCGGGATGGCTCACGCGCGGTCGGTCCCCAGCGGGAGCAGACGCAGGAGCCGCCCATGCGGGTAGCGCCCAGGCAAACAGCAGCAGGAAACCCAAACCAAGCTGAGCGAATGTTTTCATTTCATGCCTCCCGTGGGCCGCTTCGCGCCCTTGGTGACCGTACGCGGTTTGGTCGAACCGGTCTTGGTGGTCGGCCCCTTGGTGGTCGGTCCCTTGGTGGTCGGTCTCTTGGTGGTCGGTCTCTTGGTGGTCGGTCCCTTGGTTCGCCCCTGGGCGTCGGCGAACACCAGCTCCCCGAACCGGTCGGGGGCATGGAACGTGGGCCGCCGCGGCGGCGACCAGGCCCAGGCCTTCAAGGCGCCGGTGGCGGGCCGATCCGTGGTGAAAAAGTTGGCACGCCAGACCTGTCCCACCGAAGGGGGAAGGGTCAACGCTGCCTTGCTGCGCCCCTGGACCGTCGCCAGGGGAATGGCGAGCTCGGCCTGCCAGCCCTGGTCCTTGTCTCCCCGCTTATTCAGCGTACCGAGCACCACCACCTTGGCGATCATGCCGCTGGACCAGTCCGCCTGGACCTGGCCGGGCCGCGGCAGGTAGGCGTCAAAGATCACCCCCCGGGGGTTCACCTGCAGCTCGATATACTCGGCGCCGCTGCCGTCGGCGTCGAGATACACCTCGAAGACCTGCTCGGTCCACATCTTGAGATCATCGGGCGTTTTCACCTGGGCCCACACGTCGTCGTCGTCAGCCGTAAACAGCACGTACAGGTACTTGTCGTCCCACAAAACCCGCGCCTCGGTCCGCGGCAGTAGAGGCTTTCCCTTGAGGCTGCTGGCAAACGGACCGGTGGTCGGCGCGGTCTTCCAGTCCGGCTCGTCGCCCTTGCCGTCCACGGTGATCTTGCCCGTGACCCGCCGCACCAGGTAACGCTTGAGCCGAAGGCGCTTGCCGGGAGGACCAGAGCGTCCCACCTGAATGCGCGCCGCCAGCACCCGGTTCTTGCCGTCGTGTTTGCCCGAGCGGACCTTGAGCCGTCTCCCCCCGCGCCAGATCCCCACGTAAATATCCACCTTCTTGTAGCGGATATTTTTCGGCAGGACGATGGCGTGGCGATCTTGGATGATCTCGCCGGGCTTCCACTTGCTGACCGGATAGAGACCGAAGACCGGCGTGTGGTCGAAGTTACGGAAATCCGACAGCTTCGGCCCGTTGGTGTGCATGAAGAGCTTCCAGCCGCCGACACGCTGTTTCACCTGCCAGTAGTGCACCACGATAAAGGGCTTGCCCGGAATCACCGGCCCCGCGGGCGCGTCCATGCCCAGGTAGACGAGCTTGCCCTCGAGGTCGGCGTTGACACGGAACCGCATCTTGGCCGGCGGCGCCTTCAGGATGTTTTTCTGTACCCGCGCCTTCTCCGCCTGGGTGAGCGGGCGGCGCCCCTTGGCGGGGATGTCGGGATCCTTCTCCACGCAGCCACTGACAAGCCCCGCCAGGCAAGCGGACAAAAGGATGGTCCGGAGGTTCATGATCGCGCTCCTTGCGTTGCCGCCACAGGGTACTGGAGGGCATAGCCTGTTGGCAATAGCCACGGCGGTTGATAGAACGGATGCGGAAGGTGTCATCGTGCCCGAAAAAATCGTCATCGCCGCCGCCCTGCCGGGCGCCCCCTACGACCGCTTCGCCGAACACCACGAGCTGGTGCTCCCCTCAGACGGCATCGTCATGGAGAGCGACGAGCTGGCCGACGCCCTGGAGGGCGCCACCGCCCTGGTGCCACTGCTGATCCACCGGGTGGACGCCGCCCTGCTGGACCGGGCCCCCGGGCTGCGCATCGTGGCCAACGTGGCGGTGGGATACGACAACGTGGACGTGGCCGCCGCCACCGAGCGGTCCGTGCTTGTAACCAACACGCCGGACGTGCTCACCGAGGCCACCGCGGACCTGGCCTGGGCGCTGATGCTTGGCCTGGCCCGGGAGCTGATCCCCAACGACCGCTACCTACGCGAGGGGCGGTACCAGCGCTGGCTGCCCGGGGCACTGCTGGGCGCCGACGTCTTCGGCCGCACCCTGGGTATCGTGGGCCTGGGACGAATTGGTCAGGCCGTGGCTCGGCGCGCCAAGGGCTTCGGCATGCGCGTGCTGTACCATCAACCCCGTCGGCTGGATCGGGCGTCCGAGGAGAAATTCGACGCGCGCTGGGTGGTCCTGGAAGAGCTGCTGGCCGAAAGCGACTTCGTCAGCCTTCACTGCCCCCTGCGCAAATCCACGCATCACCTCATGGACGCCGACGCCCTGGCGCAGATGAAACCCACGGCCTATCTCGTCAACACGGCTCGCGGCCCAGTGGTGGACGAAAAGGAACTCGCCAACGCCCTGGAGGCCGGGACCATCGCCGGCGCCGGACTCGACGTCTACGAGCACGAGCCCGCCGTGGAGCCGACGCTACTACCCCAAACCCGGGCGGTGCTGCTGCCCCACGTAGGCTCGGCCACCCGCTCCACCCGGGAAGCCATGGCGCGCCTGGCCGTGGAAGCCGTCGACGACCTGCTGGCCGGACGCCGGCCGAAACACCCGGTCAACCCAGAGGTGCTGCCATGACCACCCACATCGAAGATCGCCCTGCCCCCCCCGAGCGCTCCGTGCTGGTGGTCACCGCCGAGGCCAACCGCGCCTTCCGCTCCACGACGCGCACCATCGTGGGCATTTTGCGGGAGGGCCAGCTCGGCGAACGCTGTCGGGACCTCGACGCCAGACCCCCCATCGGCAGCGTGACCCTGGAGGCCATCGCGGACCAGCCGGACCGCCCCATCAAGGACGGCGAGGAGGCGCTGGTGGAGGACCTCGCCCTGGCGCCCCCAACCGTGCTGGTGGCCATGGACCCCATGGCCGGCTTGTTGGTGAGCCGCTGGGCGTCGGAGCTCGGAGATCCCCTCACCGTGGGTATGGTGGGATCCCTGTGGGTGGACCCCCTGTGGCGCGCCGCCGCCCTGAACCGCTGGATCGTCCCGGACCAGACCATCGCCCGGGCGCTTCTGAACGACGGTTGCGCCCCCGAGGGACTGGTGCCCATCGGCCTGGGGGTATGCGGTCGGTTCGGCATCGGCGTGCGCGAAGGACGGGCCGACTGCCGCAAAGCCCTGGGTTTGGACCTGAACATGGACCGACCCGTGCTGCTCTTCGCGGCAGAGACCCTCTGGGCCGACGACCTGGCCCCCTGGCTGGAGGCCATCGCCCGGGCGGCGCCGGATATCACGCTACTGGTGGACGCCGCGGGGGATCGGCTGCTGTTGGCGGAGGCGCGCCGCCTCCACGCCCAGCTCGGCCTGGCGGGTCGGGTCTTCGGCCGGGTGGACGAGGCCGGCCTCTACTGGGGCAGCGCCGACCGGGTGGTGTCGAGGGCTCTGGACGGCCTGGTTACCCGGGCCCTGGCCTTCCACTGTCCCCTGTGGGCCATCCGCCCCACCGACGACCGCCAACGCGGCATCCTCGAGGGACTGGAGCAGCTCTACGCCGGCAGCTCGGTGACCACCCCTGACGACCTCGCGGCCCTGGTAACCACCGGGGGCTGGAACACCCCCTTGGACGCGGGCCGCATGGAGACCCTCGCCGGCGCCGCCGTGCCCGGACGCATCGCCGATGCCATCACCCAGATGGCCGCCGAGCACAACGGGTAGGGGCCGCGCCCCGGAAAAGCGTTCCGGGTTTTCGGGGCGTGGTACTACGCCGAAGAACTTCAGCATTAAAACTTCCCATACGCTCAATCCCGTTCTAAGCATGGGCCTCATCCATTTCCTGAAAGGACTCCAGGCCCTATGACCTCACCCGACGACAACGCGGACGAAAGCAAAAGTCCACTCCGCGAACTGACCCAGCCCTTTGTCGATCTGGTCCGCGCACCCCGGGTGCTCTGGGGCGTGAACGTCTCATACCTGATTGAGGGCTTCGTCTACTTCGGAATGCTGGGCTATCTGACCCACTACTTCACCCAGTACGCTGGCCTATCGGACACCTGGGCCAGCCCCATGGTGGGAGTGCTCACCTGGGGCATTACGCTCTCCATGTTCTTCCTTGGCGGCCTGGCGGACCGCTGGGGCATACGTACAACGCTCCTCGCGTCTCTGTGCTCCATGCTTCTGGGCCGTATCATCATGGCGCTCAGCCCCTCGTTGGGGCTCGCGGCTGGAGGCCTGTTTTCGCCGATGCACCTGGTGGCCATGGGAGGCATCTTCTTCATCGTCGTTGGATACGGCATGTACCAACCCGCGGCCTACGCGGCGGTCCGGCAATTCACCACCCCCAAAACTGCCGCCATGGGCTACGCCATGCTCTACGCCCTGATGAACCTGGGCGGCTGGCTACCGTCCTTCTTCTCGCCCATCCGCAAGTCCGTGGGCATCGCCGGATCCTATTGGGTATTCGTGGGCTTTTCCACCCTGGGGCTCGTTCTCACCATGCTGATCCTGTCGCGGGTCATCGTACGAAAGGCCATCGCCGATGCCAAAGCCAACCGCGAGGCCGACGAGTCCGAGGAGGACAAAAAGAAGCGCGAGACCAAAGAGGCGGAAAAAGAAAACGCCACCAAGGAGCGGTTCGACCTCGCCAAGTGGATCAAGAATCACCCGCTCGCCAACGCCAAGTTCGCCTTCTTCATCTTCGCCCTCATCCCGGTCCAGACCCTCTTCGCCCACAACTGGCTCACTCTGCCCAAGTACGTGCAGCGCGCCTACAGCGGCGGCTGGGTGGGTGACAACTTCGAGGTAGCGGTCAACTTCAATCCGCTGCTGATCTTCATCCTCGTGCCCATCGTCACCGCCCTCACCCAGAAGCGAAAGATCTACACCATGGTGCTCCTGGGCACCTTCGTCATGGCGGCGCCTACTTTCCTGCTGGCCCTGGGCACAAACATCTGGACCCTGCTCGGCTACCTGATCATCATGACCATCGGCGAGGCCATGTGGCAGCCACGTTTTCTGCAGTACGCAGCGGAGATCGCCCCCGAAGGCCGCACGGGCGCCTACATGGGCGTGGCCCAGTTCCCCTGGTTCCTGACCAAGGTGATCACCAGCGTCTACGCCGGGTGGATGTTGGGAACCTACTGCCCGGCGAATCCAGGCGTCCTGGCAGATTCAGTGGGCGTCGCCGCCACCATGGTCGGCTACGCACCGCCCATCAGGGTGGTGCTCGATCCCCCCGCCACCGAAACCATGTGGTTCTACTACGGCCTCGTCGCCATCTCGTCCACATTCATGCTGCTGGCGGCCAAGCCCTGGCTCGCCAAGGACTTTAAAGAAAAGTCCAGCTAGCCAAACGCTTTTGTCAGCATCCGGTCGACGGGCTCCCACAGGGCTGGGCCGTGCTCGATGATTCCGAAGTGGGTGGTGCGATCGAGCACCACGAGCTCGCTTCCGGGGGTGGCTTGGGCCATCTTCCGGGCAGCGGCGGGGGGAGTGATCCAGTCCTGCTCTCCGGCCACCACGACGGTCGGACACTGGACGAAGGGCAGCAGGTCCGAGGCGTCGTGGTGGATGAGCTCGTACATGGTGTTGAAGTACGCGGTCTTGTTCGCCCCACAGGTGGAGCGCACGTTGGCGTGGAAGGTGTCGGCGTGGGCCCAGGGCCCCACGAACCGGAGGGTGGAACATATGGCCCAGGCCACGGGCGGCAGGGCGGTGGCCAGGCTGAGCACGGCCTGGGCCGGCCAGGGATTCACCGTGGACGAACGCACTCCCAGGTGTACCGCCTCGGCCAGAATCCACGGAAACGCCGCCCGGAAGGGATGCCCCGGCGCACCGAACAGCGCCCCATAGCCGACGATTCGTTCGGGTGCCCGGCGGATCATCTCCAAACCCACGGGGACGCCCATGGACCACCCCAGCATGGCAGCACGCTCGACGCCCAGCGCGTCCAGGATCTGCAGGGCGTCTACGGCATGGCGCTCCATGGTGAAGGCGACGTCCTTGTCCGGTAGCCAGCTCTCGCCCACCCCTCGGTAATCCCAGCACACGACCTGGTACCGGTCCCGCAGGTGATCCGCCAGAATATCCAGCCCCGGTTTGGACACGCCGATGCCGTTGCCCAACACCACCACCGGCCCCTCCCCCACGGTCTGAACGGCCAAGTCCACACCATCATCGGTGACTACGCGGTGGTGGGAATACGGCAGCGGGGGCATGGGAATATCGACATTGAGCATACAGGAGTTCTCCGGGTCAGAGGCGAAAGCTACAGAACGAGCTTCCAGACCACCGCTCCCAACGCGCTGGCCGCGGCGACGCCACCGGCCAGGTAGTGCCAGACGCGCAGGCCCATTCGGGGCGGCGGGGTGAGCTTGACGGTGGGCGTCTCGTCGCGGCTCGCGGCCAGCAGCGCCCGCACCTGGCTGATGGACTGGATGCGGTGCTGGGGCTTTTTGGCCATGCACCGCAGCACGAGGTTGTCCAGCAGCTTGGGGATCCCCGCCTCGGGCGCCAGGGAGGAGGGCGGCGGCGGATCCGTCCCCATGGCCTGGGCGAGGGTTTCTTGGAAAGTCTCACCGTAAAAGGGCGGCCTCCCCACCAGCATCTCCCAGAGGATGGCGCCAACGCCGTAGACGTCCACCAGGTCCGACAGCTCGCCGCTCTGCACCTGCTCGGGGGCCATGTACTCCGGTGTGCCCAGGAAGGCGCCGGGCCGCGACCGCATGAAGGGGTCGTCCTCGTACAGGAACTTCACCAGGCCAAAATCCAAAAGCTTCACCACGGGATACCCGTCGTCGCCACCGACCAGGAAGATGTTCGCCGGCTTGAGGTCCCGGTGCACGATGTTGCGGTCGTGCATGGCCTCCAGGCCGCTGCACACCTGCTCCATGATGGTGACGGCCTCGTCCACCGACAGTTGAACCCGCCGGTCCAGGCACCGGCCCAGATCCTCGCCTTGCAAAAGCTCCATGATCAAAAAGGGCGGGTGCCCCGAGCCGTGCACCACCTCGGTGATGTCCAGGATGTTGGGGTGGAGGGCCCGCCGCACCACCTGTCGCTCCTGAAAAAACCGCCGCACGATGTCCATGCGCGCGCAGAACTCCGAATGCAGCACCTTGACGGCCACCTGTCGATGGGACGTCAGGTGCTCGGCCCGATATACCTCGGCCACGGCCCCCTCGCCCAGCTTGTCCAAAAGCTGGAAGTTGCTGATCGTGTCGCCCACCTGGGGCATCACGATGGGCTGCATTTCGGGCTCATAGCGCTCAAACATACAGGAACACTCTAATGTACGTGGCTAGTCTCTAAGGGGTCGAAGGCCAAAGACCTACTTACAGCAAGGACATATTATTGCCGGAGCAGCAGTAATTGACAAGCTGAAAAACGTCACGCAGAGTACAGGTCGGGGATCAACAGTGAGCCGAAAGGCGTCCAAATGCCCGATGCCGAAGGAATTCTGAAAAATAGCTCCAAGCAATGCGCCCTCAACGAGCAGAGAGCTTATCAGGCAGGGTGAGCGAAGCGGGGCCAACACCCCTGGGATCGGCGACGGGAGCGTCGGCGTCGGCGTCTGGCCTGGGATCGCCGGCGTCGGCGTTGGGAGCGCCGTCGTCGACATCAGGCTCGCGGGGGAAGATGGATCGGAAGAGCACCATGTGGCTCGACAGGGACGCCACCCGAAGTCCCACGCGCATAAAGACCACCACCTGGCGCAGCAGGAAGGTTCCGAACACCGCCGCCGTGCCACCGGCGTCGAGGCTGTCAGGTAGCGCGAGCAAGAGCGCCAGGGGCACCAGGGTGATGAGGCCGAAGCCCAGGTGCACCACGACGGTCGCCACCGGACGTTTGACCGCGGCCCAGTAGCCATACAGCATCCGTTTGAGGGCCGAAGGGGTCGCACCCGTCACCGTCTCCACCCGGGCGAAGTCCAGGGCCGCGTCCGTCCAGAGCAGAAAAACCAGTCCAGGCGCCATGGACAGGCCGATGAACCACCAGGTACGCCCCTGATTGACGTACACCGCCATTCCACAGACCCCCAACGACAGCGCATAGGGCACCGCCGACCACGCCCCCACCCAAAGCAGACCGGGCAGGTGGGCCAGGGCGTCACCGCCAAACTTGCGCAGGGTCGGCCGCTCGTAGCTCCACAGGCTCCCCAGCACGCCGCCCAGTAACACCTGACTCAGCAGCAGATAGGCCAGGGGCACGAACAGCAGCACCCCCTGGAGCTGGGACAAGAGCTCCGGGTTGTCCATGACGAGCTCGGCCAACACCTCGAGGTCCCAGCGGTACACGAGCTGCTCGGCGGCGGGCCGATGGGCCGTGAGCCGGTGCAACGTGAGGTACACGGGGAGCACCGCGAACACCGCCGTGAGCAGGTTCGCCAAATACACGGGAAACACCAAACGCTTGCAGCGCCACACCTCCCTCAATCCGTGCATCAAGGCCCCGCCCATGGGGATCCTGTCTTGCGAGAAAGCACCCACGTCGCTACCCCCCCGCCGCATCCGCGCCGCCGACCCCAGGCTCGTAGGCCAGAGGATCGGTGAGGTCCAGTCGAGCGAAGCCTCCGAGCCGCAACCTACAAGAGTCGCACCGGCCACAGGAGCGCCCCGAAGGCGCCGGGTCATAGCAGGTCCAGGTCAGGCCGTAGTCCACGCCCAGCGACAGCCCGAGCTCGATGGTCTGCGCCTTGTCGAGCCGCAGCAGGGGCGCGTGCACCTTGAACCGCGCCCCCTCCACGCCCAGGCGGGTGGCCTCGTTGGCCAGCCCCTCGAAGGCGCGCACGAACTCGGGGCGGCAGTCGGGGTAGCCCGAGTAGTCCACGGCGCTTACCCCCACGAACAGATCCGTGGACCCCAGGGTCTCGGCCCAGGCGAGCGCCAGCGACAGCAGGATGGTGTTGCGGGCCGGCACATAGGTCACCGGAACCCCGTGACCGATCTCGTCGTCGGACCGGTCCTTGGGCACGGCCAGGTCGTCGGTAAGGGCCGATCCACCGATGGCCCGCAGGTCCAGGTCCAGCTCCAGGTGACGCCGCACGTTAAAAGCCTTGGCCACGGCGCGGGCCGCCTCCAACTCCACCACGTGCAGTTGACCGTACCGCACCGTGAGCGCATGCACGTCAAAGCCCCGGTCCGCCGCCACCGCCAGGGTGGTGGTGGAGTCCAATCCACCCGAGAGCAACACCACCGCCGGGGGACTTTTGGAGTCGTTGGATATTGTCATCTGCGGAGTTTCAACCTGACGTGAGGACTCTACTCGCAGTAGCCGTACTCGGTGGTTCCAATAATGGCGGCGTCGGCCCAGCTACCGCAGCTTTGGCCGGCCGGACACTCGCCCATTCCCACCCGACAGGTACGGATGCACTCATTCCAGTCCGTGTAGCAGAAGTAGCCCGGCGCGCAAAAAACGTTGACACCATCACAGGTCGTAGTGGATGTGCCCGCGTCGTTGGCACAGTCAGTGAGATAGAAGTCCGGGACCTCATCTGCGTTGGCGTCCACGTACTGCAGGTGGCAGGCCCACCCCGTGGGACAGCTCACGGGGCTGGTGGAGGCCGGGTTGCAGTCCGTGGTGCACAGGGTGGCCCCGGGGATCGTCTGGTCGCTGGCATCCACCAGGGTGATGACGCACACCCCTCCGCCGCCGGTGCCGGGGCAGTCCGCGTCCGCGCCACAGAACTGATGGCAGCGCAGGTCCTCGACGTCAGAACCCACGCACATGGTGCCCGCAGCACAATCGGCGTCAGCAGTGCAGGTCTGGCTTTGGACAGTGCTCCCGGCCGCCAGGCAGGCGCGGTCATCCGCCGTGTCGAAAGTACACTTCTGTCCCGCCACACAGCCGCACTGGGGCCACAGGTCACAGATGGAGTCGGTGCAACCGTTACCGCAGTCCGCCGGGCAACTCCCCAGATCCTCCAACGGGGCGTCGCAGATCCCGTCGCCGCAGTAGGGATCCTGGCAATCCGCTGCGCAGTCCGCCGCGCTCTCCCCACCGTCGCAGGTCCCGTTGCCGCAGTAGCAATCCTGCGCGCAGCTAGACGTCGTCTCATCGGCCTGACAGGTCCCATCCGGACAGGCACCCGCACCACAGTCCGCAGGACAGGTGACCTGATCCTCGCCCTGATCACAGGTGGAGTTGCCGCAGTAACAATCTCCAGAACAGGTCGCCTGGTTCTCCGAGGGCTGACAGATGTCGTCCCCACAAATGGCGGCGCCGCAGTCGAGCGCGCAACTGCTGGCGTCCTCACCCAGATCGCAGGTGGCGTTACCGCAGTAGCAGTCCTGTCCACAGCCGACGGTGGACTCACCCACCGCACAGACGCCGTCCCCGCAGACCGCCGGCGAGCAATCCGTAGGGCAGCTCCAGGCGTCCTCCCCCGGGTCACACTGCCGATCTCCACAGACCGCCCCGCCCCCGCCCCCGGCGGCGCAACCAGCACCCCACATCATCCCAACCGCGCTCACGGCCGCCACGGCCGCCACGGCGATCACCACACTGTCTCGATACCGCATTGAAGCCATCCTACTACGTCTACCCAAATCCTACGGGATCGAACGCCCAAGTTCAACGACGAGCGGCCCCTTACCCTCGGCAGCCTAGTAGCAAATACCGTAGGTAGTACCGCCGACGATGGCAGGAGGCTCGAAGGCCGCGGTGTCACAGGTGCCGACGTTGCAGCCCGAGGTTCCTGTGCACCACTGGTAGCAGGTTGTGACCGAGCCGTCGCTGAAGCAGCCGTAGCCCGCCGCACAGTAGGGGCCGATATCTGCGTCGCAGGAAGCGCCTTGGGAGCCCGTGCCCACGTCAGCGTGGCAGTCGGTGAAGCTATCGGTGGAGCTGGGGTGGGTGTAGACCGCGCAGGTGAAGCCCGTCGGGCAGCCAACGGAGGGGTTTTCAGGCAGACATGTGATGGTGCAAATCGCGGCGCCGGGGATGGGAATCGACCCTTCGCCCACGAGCTCGTAACAGTAGGAGGTCGCCCCGGTGCAGCCCGCCTGGGTGGCATCGTCGCAGTATGCGAGACACTGGCCCACGGTGGCAGCTTCATCGCGCGGGAGGCAGAGCGTCCCACCGGCGCAGTCCGACTCCGCCGTACAGGTGCCACCGGCCGGGGTGGACCCGGCTGTTTCGCACGCGTTGTCTAAGTCGCCGTCCAGGGTGCACTTCAGCCCGGTGGTGCAGCCACACTGCGGATACAGATCGCAGACGGGATCGGTGCAGCTGATGTCGCAATCCGCCGGGCAGGTGCTTATGGTCTCGGCGCCGTTGCAGACGCCGTCTCCACAGACGGGGTTGGTGGTGCAGTCCTGAGGGCAGGTGGTGGTGTTCTCGGTGCCGTTGCAGACGCCGTCTCCACAGACGGGGTTGGTGGTGCAGTCCTGGGGACAGGTCGTCGTGGTCTCGGTGCCATCACAGACGCCGTTGCCGCAGGTAGTCGTCCCGCAGTCGATGGGACAGGTGGCTGCGCTCTCCCCGGTGTCACAGGTGTTGTTGCCGCAGATGCAGTCCACCATGCAGGTGATGGTGTTTTCGCTGGCCTCGCAGATGGCGTTCCCACAGACTCCGCCGGTGCAGTCGGACGCACAGGTGGCGTCATTCTCGCCGATCTCACAGATGAAGTTGCCGCAGGTGCTTCCCCCGCAGTCCGCGGGGCAGCTTACGGAGTCCTCGAAGGACTCGCAAATGCCGTTCCCACAGTCAAAGCCGCCCCCCCCCGAGGCGCATGAGGAGACCATCCAAACGCCCATGGCTCCCATGGCCAGTAGACCCCCAAAAATGAGCTTGCGTAGTAGCATCGCCATATTCCTCAAACACTCGATTATGGTTTGATCCTAGGGGATCGTGGCGCTGGTTTCAACGCAAAGCGTTACAACCCCACAAAAACAACAACATTTTGGACTGTTGGCCCGGCGGTCTACTTCGCGGGCGACGGCTCTTCAGTGCGGGTGTACTTGCACTCGGGGCAGATCAGGCGGGTATTTCCACGGGCTACCTTGCGCACCAGGATGGGGTATTTGCACTCCGGGCAAGCCTCTGCCACGGGGCGATCCCAGGACACGAAGTCGCACTTGGTCTTGCCGTAGTTGGAGCAGCCATAGAAGGTCTTGCCACGCTTGGTGCGCTTTTGCACCACGTCCCCGCCACAGTCGGGCTTGGGGCACTTGACGCCCATGGACACGGGCTTGGTGGTCTTGCACTCCGGATAGCCGGTGCAGGCCAGGAACTCGCCGAAGCGTCCACTGCGCAGCATCATGGGCTTGCCGCAATTCTCGCAGACCTCATCGGTGGGCTCGGCCTCCACAATGACGATCTTGCCGTCATCGTCCTTCTTGAACTCCTTGGTGTTGCGACACTCCGGGAAGCCGGTACAGGCCAGAAACTTACCGTTGCGCCCCCACTTGATGACCATCTCCTCGCCACACAGCTCGCAGGCGATGCCCGTCACCTCGTCGGCCGGACGCTTCATCTCCGTCTTGGCCTTCTCCACCTCGGCGTGGAAGTTACCGTAGAAATCCCGCAGCATGGTGACCCAGTCGGCGCCGCCATCCTCGATCTTGTCGAGGTGGTCCTCCATCTGGGCGGTGAAGGCCACGTCCAGCACGTCCGGGAAAGAGGTCACCAACAGGTCGTTGACCAGGGTCCCCAGCTCCGAGGGGTGAAACCGCCCCTCCAGCTTCTCGGTGTACCGTCGGCTCTGGATGGTGGAGATGATGTTCGCGTACGTGGAGGGCCGACCGATGCCGCGCTCCTCCAGCTCCTTGACCAGGGTCGCCTCGGAAAACCGCGGCGGCGGCTGGGTGAACTTCTGCTCGGGCAGTACCACCGTACAGTCCAGCGGATCGTCCGCCTCGATCCCGGCCGGGATGGGCTTCTTCTCCGGGGTGCCATCGCCCCAGGTGTTCTTGGAGTTATTGCCGTTCTCCTCCCGAGCCTCCTCGTACACCGCCGTGTATCCCGGGAAGGCCAACACCTGCCCCTGGGACCGCAGCAGATAGCGGTCATCGATCAGGATGTCCACCACGGTCTGATCGTAGACGGCAGCGGCCATCTGACAGGCCACGAAGCGGCGCCAGATCACGCCGTAGAGCCTCACCAGATCCTCCACCTCGTGGTGCGACAGCCCCTTGGCGGTCTTGGCGCCGGGTTTGAACTGGGCCAACAGCCGCTCCCGGACCATCTCCGGCTCCAACTCCACGTGGGTGGGACGGATGGCCTCATGGCCGTCCTGGGCGCGTTTTTTCTTGGCGAACTTACGCGCCTCCTTGGGCAGATACTGGTCACCAAACCGCCCACGGATGAAGTCCCGGGCATCGGCAACGGCGTCATCAGACAGCCGCGTGGAATCCGTACGCATGTAGGTGATGAGCCCTACCACGCCCTCGTCGCCGCCCGCGTCAACCCCCTCGTACAGCCGCTGGGCCAGGCCCATGGTGCGCTTGGCCCCGAAGCGGAACTTGCGCGCGGCGTCCTGCTGCAGCTTGGACGTGATGAAGGGCGCCGGCGGACGCCGGGGGCGCTTTTTGCGCTGGACGTCCGTGATTTTGTGCTGGGCCGCCTCGAGGGCGGAGACAATGACGGCGGCCTGGTCGCCGTTTTCCACCTTGGCCTTCTTGTCGTCGATCTTCACCAGCTTGGCGTCGAACTCGTGCTTCTGGGCAGTGGCCTCGGTGCAGGTGATGGTCCAGTACTCTTCAGCATCGAAGGCCTCGATCTGCCGCTCCCGGTCCACGATGAGGCGCACGGCCACGGACTGGACGCGCCCGGCGGAGAGGCCCCGCCGCACGGTCTTCCACAGCAGGGGGCTGATCTCGTAGCCCACCAGCCGGTCCAGAATACGCCGGGCCTGCTGGGACTCGAACCTGGCGCGATCCAGCTTCCGCGGAGCGGCGAGCCCCTTGGCCACGCCCTTCTTGGTGATTTCGTTGAACAGGACGCGCTGGATGTTGTCGTTGACCGGCCGCAGCTCTTCGGCGATGTGCCAGGCGATGGCCTCGCCCTCGCGGTCGGGGTCAGGCGCCAGCAGGATCTGCTCCACCTCTCCGGCGGCCGTGACGATCTCCTTGAGGATCTTGCCCTTGCCCTTGATGGTCTCGTACTCGGGGGTGAAGCTGTCGTCCACGTCCACGCCAAGCTTGCGCGGCGGCAGATCTTTGACGTGTCCCACCGAGGCCTTCACCTTGAAACCCCGCCCGAGGTACTTGCGAATGGTCTTGGCCTTGGCGGGGGACTCCACCACTATCAGCGTACCGCTGGGAGCCTTGGGAGCGACCTTCTTCTTGGCGACCTTTTTCTTGGTAGCCTTCTTCTTGGCGACCTTCTTCTTGGCGGCCTTCTTCTTGGTGGCCTTTGCAGGCTTCTCGGCTTCGGTCTGGGCTTCGGTCTCAACGTCTGGCATCAAACAGTACCTCTATGGTTCCGTGGGGGAGGTCACCGGACCCTGCGTCCGAAAAAATCGCCCACCCGGTCGCTGCGCCACCCGCCCATCCAACACCATGGCCATCAATACGGCCAGGACTTGTCCGAGCTCCAACCCGGTCTGCGCGGCCACAGAATCCGCCGTGGAGCCACCCTCGAGAGCCACCAAAACCGCTTGGTCATTGGCATCTCCCACCGGCAGAAACGCTGCCGGCACCGCATCGTGACCGTCGCCCGAGCGTTCACCCGGGACCTGGCCGGAGAGAAAATCTAGCACGTCCCTGCTGTTACGCACGGCCGTGGCACCTTCACTGAGCAGCCGATCACATCCCGGGGAACCGGGCACGACGCAAACCAAACGACCCAGTCTCCGAGCGGCCAAAGCCGTGGAGCGCGCACCGGAACGCCACCCCGCGTTCACCACCACCACCACGTCACTAAGCGCGGCGATGATTGCGTTGCGGGCAAGAAATCCTCCCCGCAACGGCGGGGTACCAGGTCGAAAGGCTGACAGCAGGCTTCCCTGCCGAGCTACCCTTTCAAAGAGCGCAATGTGCCGATCTGGATACGGTCTGTCAAGCCCCCCCCCAAACACCACCACCGTAGCCCCCCCCTCGTCAAGGGCACCGACATGGGCCCCGGCGTCGATCCCATAGGCCCCGCCGGACACCACGAATCGGCCCGCCTCCACCATCCCCGCCGCGAGGCGCGCGGCCTCATCACAAGCGGCTTTGCTGGCCGTACGGGTGCCCACAATTCCCACTCCCCGGCCCGCCGGCATCCGCCCCCGTAGGTACACCACCGGAGGCGGCGGCGACAGGTCGTTGAGCCCCTCCGGATAGTCCGGCTCACCCCACGCCCTCGCACGCCCACCCACCCGCGCGAGCCCACGCTCGCACGCGCGCCACCGACCACGCAGCCCCTCTCCATCGCCCAGCAACCGCCCGACCGCAGGGCCCACCAACGCATCCAGCTCCCGCCCGTCGGCCCCCAGTGCCTCGAGCACCGACCCATAACGCTGCAACAACCGCCGCATCAATCCCCCCCCCAGGCCAGGCACCTGAGCCGCCCAAAGCCGCGCCTCTACTTCCTCGGACCCCACAAACTGATCTGGATGATTTGGTTTCTTCATGCCTCAGGTTATCGGCCGCCCCTACTGTCCGGTTGCGTCCCGGACAAATAAAAATACGAACCACCGCAGTGCGGATTCCGGACAGAAGGGGCGGATACCGAAGAGAGGGGATTGGGGGGGACCCTAACGCGAGCGTTTCTTCTTTTTGACTTCGTCTACCTGCAGCTCTACGCGATCGCCGAGGCGGAGCTCCTTGAGGGTTTTGCTGACAAAGCCGACGGAGTGGTTCCAGCCTACCTCCACCACGATGATCTGTGCTACGGACTCCTTGGGCCACTTGCGCTCGGCCCGTCGACGTTTCTGCTTGAACTGAGCGAGGCGCCGGAAGCCGTCCCCGCGCCGGGTGACGTAGAAGGTGTAGCCCACCCGGACCTTGTACTTTTTGCCCCGGTCGATGAAGATCAACTGCTTGGCGCCGATGAGGTGGCTCTGGTTGAGCACCGCCACCACCGAGCCCGTGACCCGGGTGTTGGTGTTCTTCACCGGGGTGACCGTCTTGAAGACCTGCTTGATCTTGCCCACCAGATAGCCGCGCTCGATGGGATTGACCGCCTTGAGGATAACCCCCCGGGCCACCCGAGCCTTGGTGATCTCCTTGATCTCCACCTCACCGTAGATCTCCACCATCTGTCCAATGGACCGCTTGTGGTGCGGGTGGATCACCGCCTTGACGGCCTTGTAGATGGAGTAGCGCTCGCCCACCTTCAAGGGCTTTTCCTTGGTGAACTGGATGTAGACCTGATCGTAGGTGGCCAACATGATCTTCTCCTCTCTGGAGCCGGTGATCTTGGCCTTGTACTTCATCGCATCCTCTTCGATGAAGCCCCGCTGCTTGAGATAGATGGTGGAGGGAAGCTGCTGTCGTTTCGCATAGGCCGCCACCACGACCTGCTTGCCCGGTTTGGTGGTGCTCTCCTTACCCGGGCGCATTCGAATCTTGTTCCCCGGGTAGATCCAGTGGGGGTTGGTAATGGATGGGTTGAAGGACCAGACCTTGGGCCAACGCCACGGGTCGCGGAAATAGCCGTCGCACAGGGACCAAAGCGTATCTCCCCGCCGAACCGTATGGTACACGGGCACGTTGCGCTTCCCCACCACCTTGAACCGCGGACTGCGTGTATGCGTGTCTCCGGTGATTTCGTAGTAGCGCCCCGAAGGCTCGGGGCGGGGCTGCGGGGGATTCACGTTCCGAGGGGAGGTTCGATTCCCCCCCGCGGGCGCTCTGCCCCCTCGGGCGTCCGCGTCGGTGGACACCAACACCAACACCAACGGCACCAGGCTCAGCCAAGAGCCAGCCCAAGAGCCAGCCCAAGAGCCAGTGTGTAGCAATCTGGAAACCCGCATCACCTTTGCCTCCGGTACGAGATCAACGTCGCCTCAGATGCGCCGCCGCCAGAGCGGCCTCGCGCGTACCCGGGTACAGTTGCACCACCTGGGCGAAAATCTTTTTGGCCTTGGCCCGGCGTCCGAGCCGCCTGACACAATGGGCGAGCTTCAGAAGCGCGCTGGGGGCCTTGTTCCCCGAGGGATACTTCTTGAGCAACTTGCGCAGGACCCAGGCCGCCTTGGCGACCTTGCCCCGCCGGTAGAAACACTCCGCCAGCCAGTACTGCGCGTTGTCCGCATGGGCGTGGCGCGGGTGGATCCGAGCAAAACGTGAAAAGGCTACGGCCGCCTCGACGTACTTTTTTCGAGAAAACAGCGCCCGGGCCGCGCGGTACTGCGCCACGACTCCATCTGAGACGGCGGCCACCGGAGGAGTTCTACCGCCGGGTAGGGGCACCACGGCCAGCCGATGATTCACCTGGGGCACCGGCCCCAAAGGCTTTCGCAGCGGCTTTCGCCCGGACGAGGGCCGCCCCGTGGTCCGGGGAACGGCCGGAGCGCCCGTGAGGCGAAGAACGATACGCTTACCAGGTTTGGTACGATGAGCCAGACGCCGGGAGCGTCGCCCCCGGTACGTCCTTTTAGCGTACCGATGACGGCGCCGCAGCTTCACCACTGGAAGCCGTCGACGGGCCTTGCGGCGCGCAATGTCCGCCGAGGACTCTCGCGGTAGAGCCGGGCGACGGGCGGCGGGGCGCGGAGCCTTCACCACCTGACGCAGGCGCGACTTGGCCTTGTGCGACCTGGCCAGGGTTGCCCGAGCGCGGCTGGCGGCCACACGCTGGCTGTCGATCCGGTCCTGCAACAAAAAGACCTGGTTGTTCAGATCCTCCACACGGCGCTTCTCTTGCTGGAGTTGCTGCTTCAGATCCGCCATCCGAGTGTGGAGATCCGCAACACGAGCCGTCCCCCCCGCTGAAGCGCAGCCCAGCAGGGATCCGGTCAACGCCACACACAGGAGTCTGGTCCATTTGTCTACCATGGTAGAAATATTTTAGATCGGCTTGGCGCTGCGGTCAAAAAGGTGCACGCACCGCAGGGCGGCAATCCCCGGGATCCGAAGTGAACTCGGGCATATTCGAGCAAAATCGAGGGGATCAGAGCGGGAGGGAGCTACTTGAAGGCAGCGGAAATCGGGCTGTCGGTTCCCGTATACAGGGCCGAGAATCCCGGCTGCACACGGTAGGCCGTATCCCCCAGGAGTACGGACTCCGCCATGGTTTCAGCGTCCAATGCCTCGAGGGCCTTGTTGGTCTTGACCTTGCCGATGAGCTGGTGGGGGTCGCTGTCGCCGCCCTCCACCTTGAGGAACCGCACCGCCGGCGTAAGCTGGTAGCCCTTGCCGTCGGCGGCGATCACCATCTGCTGTCCGTCGAGGGTGACCTTGTCCTCCATGTTGGACACGTCCACCCACTCCTGGGAAATAAAGAGGTTCGGCATGGGATTTCCTTAGAGCGCTTTAGAGCGCCTTCTCCAAGATGAGCTGCTCGAGATCCTTCTTGGAACCTGCGCCCACGCGCTGGGTCAGCACCTTGCCATTCTTGATCAGTAGGATCGTTGGAATCGAGCGGATCTGGTACTGCGTGGCCACATTGCGGGCGTTGTCCACATTGAGCTTCCCGACCTTGAGCTTCCCCTCGAAGTCGTCGGCCAGCTCCGCCACGATGGGGCCCACAGCCTTGCAGGGACCACACCAGGGGGCCCAGAAGTCCACCAGCACCGGGGTATCCGAGTCGAGAACTTCGCTCTTCCAGTTGTCGTCCGTGAATTCGATGACGTTCTTTCCTGCCACTACGTGCCTCCTAAGACTGACTGCCGGCACCAATGCCGTTGCGATAGATTCGACCATAGCCCCGCCGGCCACGAATCGCAATGCCGGAAGCAACTCATGGTCGCACCTAAATCTACGCGCCAGATCTACGCCCCAATAGGATGGGCCGCCGGATACAAAGGGCAAGGGCCATTGATAACCCACGGCGGACCGCGCTATAATGGTGTAAATGGAATATCTTTTCTGGAGGACGAAAGCATGCTGAGCCCAACTAAACGAGACGGCTTGACTCTGATGGCTGCGATGCTGATGGGCGCGGTGACGCTCTCCTGTGGAGACCGCTCTGCCTCCGGAACCTGTGTGGAGACCGGGGTGTGCCCCGAGGGTATGTTTTGCGACACCATCGTGACCGGGCGCTGTCAGGATCTCGCCTGCACCGACCACACGGACTGCCCCATCCAGTACCTGTGCAGTGACGACGGTGAGTGCTACGACCCCACGGGCGGGAACACCACGAGCTGTTTCCCCAACCACCCGGGCTGCCCGTGTACGGAGGTGGACCTTTATCTGACCATCAACTGCATCCCGTCCGAGGCGCCCGACGGGGTGGACGCAAGCTGCCACATCGGCACCTCCACCTGCGACGGGGAACGCTACGGTCCCTGCGTGGACACCTACCGGGAGGACTGCGATGGGATCATCTTCGGCCCAGGCCAGATGAGCCCGGGTGAGGACAACTCCGAGAACGTCATCCAAGGGGTGGAGGGGGAGATTCAGTTAGATCCCGACGAGCGGCAAGTGGACTTCGGATACCTGTGGATCGCCAACACCGGGGAGAACACCGTATCCAAGATCGACGTGGAGACCGGCCGGGAGGTGGCGCGATACGCCTCGGCCGTCTCCTCGGGGAGCGTGCCCGGCGGGCCCATCCCCTATCCGTCCATGGATCCCTACGCCGACTGCCAACACTGCCCCTCCCGCACGGCCGTGGACTTCAACGGCGACGCCTTCGTGGCCAACCGCGCCTTCAATATGCAAGGTTCGGTGACCAAATTCGCCAACGATGAAGCAAACTGCCCAGACCTGAACGGCAACGGCGTAGTGGACACCTCCTGGGACGTCAACGGAGACGGCGTCATCGACCCCTACGACCCAACGGAGTTCCAGGGCGAAGCGGATGAGTGCATCCTGTGGTCGGCCGCCGTGGGAGGTGTCGATGGTCTCCCCAGGGCTCTGGCCATCGACTCAGGCTCCGTGCCGGACTACGGCTCCAACGGCAACGTCTGGGTGGGCATCTACAACGAGGAGCGCGCCATCCAGCTCAACGGCGACACAGGCGAAGAGGTCGCATCGGTGACGCTGACCAACGCTACCGGCACCGTCCACCCCTACGGCGCCGCCGTGGACGCCATGGGCTTCATCTGGTTCACCTCCATCGGCGACGGCACCCTGGCCAAGGTAGATACCATCGGTGCCAACCTGGTGGAGATCTACAGCAAGACCGCAGGCACGGGCTGCGCGAGCGCCTACGGTATCGCCGTGGACGTCATGGGGCGTATCTGGCTGGCCGGCTTCGACTGCAACACCGCGGACCGCTTCGACCCCGCGGATTTGTCTTGGGCATCCATCGACTTATCCGGCTCCGGGCGGGGTCCCCACACCCGCGGCATCGCCCCCGATCTGGCGGGTACGGTCTGGGTGGCGCACACCGGCGAAGCCGGCGGTCCGGGCTACGTGACCCGCTTCGATGCCGAGACCCTACAGGAGATCGATGCCTTCGAACTGCCGCACCACCTGGGCGCCGGCGAGACCACCGACAACACCATCGGCGTGGGTATCGATAGAAACGGCGCCTGCTGGGCCATCAGCCGAGATGACGAGTACGACGCGGGAACTGCCACCCGAATCTCCCCTGGGGGCACCATGGAGTCCTTCCCCGTGGGCCTGATGCCCTACACCTACTCTGACTTCACCGGCTTCGGGCTGTCCACGGTGACGCGGCCGTCTGGCTGGTACAACATGATCGTCGCGGGCTGCGAGGACCACGACCCGAACCCGCCGGACATCACCACCGACTGGACGTACCTCACCTGGAACGAGATCGAGCCCGCCGGCACCAACGTGCGCATGCGCGTCAAGGTGGCCGACACCCTGGCAGACCTGGACAACGCCCAGTGGTTCGGGCCCTTCGACAGCCCAACCCCCGGAGTGGACCTGAACGCCGCGGGGATCCCCGACGCCAACTTCATGCTCCTGCAGGTGCTGCTGTCGAGCACGAGCTCCACCGTCACCCCCAGCTTCCTGGGCTTCACCCTGGACTTCGACTGCGGCGACGTAGTTGTGCCCGAGTAAGGGAAGAGCGGAGCGAGGCCAGCCGCCGCACGTGCGGCGGCCGGCGACCGTAGGTTTCAAGGGAGCCGGGGGAGAGAAGGGGCCCCGCGAAATTTACTTTCGCGGGGAGGAGAGGGGCCGGCCCCTCTCCTCTTGCAATCGTCCTAGCGAAGCCCCGAAATCACCTCGCAGCAATTGCAGGCGAATTCCCACACCAACGCAACTTGTCGGTTTGAGGCGAAGCTTCGCTAGGGTACGCAGGCGCGGACGAAGTCGCTGGCGCCGTCGCTGTTGATGTCAAAGCCGCTGGGCACCGGTAGGCAGTGCATACCGCCCAGGCAGTCGCCGTCGCTGCAGCAGGGGCTGCGGCAGACACCGTCCGCGCAGAGGCCGGACTGACACAGGGGAGACGGTGCCTCTCCCACCGTGCAGGACGCGCCGTCGATACCCGAGCCGGGATTGCCCGCCAAGCAGGCCGTAGTGGCCACCAGCGTGGTGGACTGACCCAGCACCTGGGCGCAAAGGAAGCCCCCCGGGCAATCCAGGTTGCTACAGCACATGTCCGCGCACTGGTTATCGATGCAAATCATGGAGATGCAGTCCAAATAACCGGTACAATTCGCCCCCGTGGTCCCTCCCGCGCCGCCGTAGCACAGCTCGAACATGTACTCTGTCGCGGTGTCGTAGTACCAGGCACAGGCGTCAACGCCGCACTGACTGGACTCACAGCAGGTACGCGAGCAAGTGCCGGACAAGGAATTGCAGAAACCCGATCGACAGAACGGACCGGTAGGCCCACACACCTGTCCCGCGCTCTGGGTGAAGGTATACCCCGGCGGATAGATGGAGTCCGGGACGCACATCTTCGTACCGTGGTGGTACAGGCAGGCGAAGCTCGGGTCGCAGTCGTTCTCCGTACAGCAGGCGCGGCTGCAGACGTTGAAGGTCACCCAGTTGGGCTCGTGGTAGATCTGCGCGGTCATGCAGAAACCGCTTAGGCACTGGCTGGAGCCGGTGGCGCTGCAGTCCTCGCCGTCGTCGAGCAGAGCCGTGGTGAGCTCGCACCGGCCGGTGGTGGTATTGCACTGCTCCCCTACACCACAGCTCGTGGACGTACAGCCCGCCACGCAGTCCGGGGATTCGCAGATGGTGGACGGCGGGTTGCAGTCCGCATCCCCGGTGCAGCCTCCTTCAGGCTCGCACCGGCCGGTGGTGGTATTGCACTGCTCCCCCGCGCCACAGCCCGTGGTCGTGCAGCCCGCCACGCAGTCAGGGGACTCGCAGATGGTGGACGGCGGGTTGCAATCCGCGTCACCCGAGCACCCCCCCGCCGGGACGCAGCGCCCCGAGATCTGGTTGCACTGGTCGCTCCCCGTGCAGCCGGTGGCGGTGCAACCGGCCACGCAGACCTCGCCCTCGCAGATGGTGGACGGCGGAGCGCAGTCTCCATCACCCGAGCAGGTCGCAGAGCCCTGGCAGTGTCCGCTGTAGGGATCACAGAACCCGTCCAGGCAGCCGGTGAGGGCGCAGCCCGGCTCGCAGAACCCGGCCTCACAAACCAGGTCCGGCGGATCGCACTGGCTGTCGATGGTGCACGACTTGGGGAACCGACACCGCCCGGTGGCGGGGTTGCACACCAGGCCCAGGTCGCACTCCTCCAGACCGCAACCCGCCACGCACTGACCGTTGCTGCAGACCGTGGTGGGCGGCGTGCAGTCGGTGTCCACCAAACACTGCCGCTCCCCCGACACGCAGAACTGATCCGTGTCGTGGCAGTACCCCCCCGGGCAGTCCTCGTCCGAATCGCACATCACGAGATTGTCGATGTTATTGGCACAGCCGCCAACGACCAGAAAGAGTCCGAGGACTAACGATAGGCTTACTGAAGTCTTCATATCAATACACCACCAGATGATAGTGTAATATACCGGATCCACCATCACGTGAGGAGATTTTCCCTATGTTCTACCTGCTACGACATGGGGCGTACCCGCGTCTGACAGCGGTATTGTCGGGTTTGGTGTTGTCGGCCTGCGGGCCATCTCTAGACAGTCGCCCCCCATCCAGACCCGATGGCCAATCAGGTGCAAGCGCACGCCCGTCAGGGTCTGGGCCTCGGGCACGTCGGGCCCATCGCCCAGCGGTGCGCCGGCGCACTTCGGCTACGGCGGGGGCGAAAACCACGTCCCCGCCCACGCTCATCCACGGCTCCGGAGTGGGCAACCTGCACGCGGGGCGCGCCATACCGGCGGCATACCTCCACCCAACGGCAAAGCCGGAGCAGCGCTACACGCTCGGATTCCATGCGGACGCCCAGAACTATGAGGGGTTTCGCTTCTCCAAGGGTGCGGTGCTGGTGGTAATGAACCGGCGCCTGTTCCGCGCCTGGTTCGACGATCCCCAACGCAAAGGCAGCGGCTTCCCCGACCCGGCGACCCGGGCCACCTTCGCCCGGGCAGCCGTGAAGGCGGCCCGCGGCGGCGCCCCCATAAGCTGGATCGTCATCCAACGCCCGGGCCCACGGACCCGCAAGAAGATCGGCGTCGGCTCCACCCTGGCCGACCTCACCCGGGCCTACGGCGCCCTCAAGCTCCTGACCACCCCACAGGACTTCGGCCGAGACCAGTGCTCAGTTCTCATCACACCCCTCAAGAACGTACGAGCCTTCTTCCGCACCTGCCGAGACGCCCGGGCGGGCGGGAAGATCACCCGCATGTCCATCTGGATCTCCCGTAACTAAGCCCATCACGACAACATATTTTGACCAGCATCTAAGGTAGAATCGGCATTGCGTTCTTGGTTGTGAGGGAAATACAGCCCCACATGCAGCGTTCGGGATGTGAGGTGCAGTAGGCACCGTCAATAGTGATTCCGTCAGTTACGTCCTGCTGTAACTGCGGCAGGTCGAAGTCGGCGCAAGAGCCGCCGCCCGCTGCAGAGGCAGGATCCACACACAGCCCGATGGTGGCCGGAACAAGGCCCGTGTCATCGTAGAAGGTCTGCAGGAATCGACACTCGTAGGCAGAACCGGGGCCGCTGGGACGGACGCCGCCGAACTGGCTGTCGCATCGAATCCCCGCGGGGTCCCCCGTGAGCCCCTGAATATTGCCGAGCGAGTTCTCGATGGGGTTGCAGAAAAAGGCACAGGTGCCGTCCGGTAGATTGGCCCCATAGCCCTTGGCACACCCGTTGAGGAAACACACGCCCGCATTATCGTAGCAGTCATCGCCCTGCACCAGGCCCGCGGCAGCGGCGGGGATGAAAACGCAGCTGGTCGTCTCCGTGCCCACATTCAGGTAGCAGGCTTCGGCGGGGTCGGGGCAGTTCTGACCCACTGGGTCGCACACGCAGCTACCGTTGAAGCAATCCAAACCGATGGCGACACAGTCCTCTACCGTGTCGAACTCACGGCCGCAGGAGTCCAGCCTCACGACGCTTCCGTTAAGATCACAGGCCAGCACCAGTTCTTCCTGGGTACAACACCGACCGCCCCCTTCCTCCCAGCACTCCTCGGCGACAATGCAGGGATTCCCATTGTGCACCGCGCAGACGCCGTCAGCGCAGGTATCGAACCCGTTGCATGAAACACCGTCATCGCAAGAGGTCCCGTCCAGGGGGGTGAAGGCCGTCGAGACTGCGCTCGCGTCACAAACCTCACACGAATTGAAGGGGCTCAGCTCGCCGTCGAAGAGACAGACCCCTTCGATCAGGCAACCACCGCAGTCCATGTCACACTGGCGCTCGTCCTCGTCGCAGAACAAACCGCCCCCGCAGGGATTGCCTGCGTGGATCGCGCAAGCCCCGGCCTCACAGGTATCAGCGCCGTTGCAAAAAAGACCGTCATCACAGGAAGCACCGTCACGGTCGGCCCAGGCAATCGTCGAGGTCTGGCTGACACAGGCCTGGCACGGGTTCTCCGGATTCGACACCCCCTCCGGGAAACAGACCTCCCCGATTAGACACCCCTCACACGTATCCGAAGGATCGCTGCACGCCACCACCCACAGCGGCAGCGTCGCAAAACAGATCAAGAACCCTACTGGATGTCTCATTGTGTTCCTCCCCTTCAATGGCACAATACAGTGCTCTCCCCTCTAAGAGCACACATTCTTGGCAACCGAGAAAAAGGGACCATGCCGGAAATCCGGTCGCCGTTCAAGCAACGTCACATCTGGTGCCTGAAACACCCTTTCCGCGACACCCGGGCGGGCAGAAAGATCACACACATGTCCATCTGGATTTCACGCCGCGAAGGAAGAGTCCTACAGCTGGCAGCAGAAGGTCACCGGGCTGGTTCCAGTAGCTTCGCCCTGGATCTCACCGGCGGACTCCTGGCAGTTGCCGACCGGCTCGGGAGAGTAGGTCGCTTCAGGGGCGCTTGTGTCTACGGGCGAACACTGGCCCGCCTGCAACGTACTGAGTATTACGGGAACTATGGAGCCTCCGGGACAAACGTCAGTAAATTCAATGCTGCCCTCACAGGAACCCACGGGAGAGTCGCAACTGCAACCGCCGCAGATGCGTCCCTCCGAAATACTAGAGTAGTACACGAACCGCTGGGAGTAGCTGCTGCCACCCGGGCAGGAGAGGTCCCCCTCGCCGTATATGCACCGCTGTGAGCCATAACCGTCGTCACCACCATCGGCGACACAGACCTCCGTCGCGGAGCACCCGGCGAGGCTCGCGTTGGTTCCACCACAAACCCGTATCTGCTCGTCCCAGTACGGGGTCTGCAGGTTGTTTATTGTATCACTGGGACACGATCCGCCGGTGATGGCCGGGGCGCTGAACCTGAAATCTGGAGCCGACGCCAGGGAAATGTCGGTGCATTCATCCATCGCAAAAGAGACCAACGCGGTCGAAACAGTCATACAATTGTTGCCGGACGATACAAGATTTGCGACGGCACAGGTAACACCGGTGGGATCACCGCAGCTACAATCACAGGTGCCCGGGGACTGGAGCCCATCATTCAAATTCAACAGCTCGGTCGAATAACTCGTCGGGCAGGAGGGCTGGAGCGAGCCCTCTGCGCTGATGTGCAGAATCACGGGCCCTTCCCAGGGAGCCGGCGGATCTTCCACACAGCTGCTGCCGGGCGGACAGGTGCCCGACTGGCAATCGGCCGCACAGTAGTCGCCGTCGTCGGTGTTGCCATCGTCGCAGGCCTCCCCGGCGGTGGTGTTGGTCCAGCCGTCTCCGCACAGGACGGGGGTGCAGTCCACGTCACAGGTGACGCTCTCTCCGCCATCATCGCAGTCCTCGCCGGGATCTACCGTGCCGTCTCCGCACACGTACCCGCCGGAACAGTGGGTGACATCCCACTGGTCGCAGTTCGAGCCGCATTCCAGCCGTCCCAGCGCCTGGCCGATGGAGACGCAGTCCTGGTTCCGCAGATCGCTGCCGTCGCAGGTTTCGTCGCCTACCGCGAGATTGTCGCCGCAGATCTCCTCGCAGGTCCCGGTGCTGCAGTCCCAGCCGAGCTCCACCTCGCAGGTCGCGTCGCAGCCATCCCCGGTGGTGGTTCCAGCGTCATCACAGATCTCGGAGTTCCCGGGGTCGACAACGCCGTCGCCACAGTATGCATCGCGACAGTCGGATCGGCAGGCGTCGGCGACGGCATCAGAGTTGGCCGATCCGTCATCACAGGCCTCCCCCGGGTCCACATTGCCGTCACCGCAGACACCGGGGGTCTCGTTATTGTTGTTGAGGTTGTTGTCGTTCGTGGTGTTGCCGTTGTCGTCACCACACCCGAGCATAATCACTGCTACCGAAAAAACAGGCAAAAACCGCATCACTGTACCCTCCCATTCCACACGAACCCATGGACCGTTCGCCAATGGAGAAAAACCACCACATTGAGTGTACCCGTTAAGTATCTCACTATTATCGCGGGGGACCACCAATATGCAATCGACAAGATCGGTTCCTAGCGCAACACCCGGATGGCGAGGGGATCCAGGGCTTGGGCGAGGTGCGCGTCGGGTACGGGGTCGGTGCCCAGGCGGATGTGCGTGTGGGCGGCGGCGGCCAGGGCGCGGTGGTCCGGTAGGTCGGGGTCGTAGCGGGGCAGGCCCAGGCGGCTGACCACGGCGCGGCTGAGACCCCGCTTGGAACCAGAGGAGCGGCTGGCCAGGAAGGCGCGCACGGGGCTGCTGTTGAGGAGACCCGCCAGGAAGCACGCCTCGTCGTGGCTGGGCAGGGGGACGAGGTAGCAGGAGCTGTCGGGGAGGGGTCGAAGCGAGCCCAGCAACGGGTCGGGGACCTCATCCACCACCGCGAACCAGGGGCGCAGGGCCATGCCGCACCAGACCACCAGGCTGGGCGCCCAGTTGTAGGGCCCCACGGCAAAGACCCTGAAAAAGGGCGGGTTCTGGAACACCTTGGATTTGCGGGTCGCCAGGGTCGGTCGCATGATCTCGAGGTAGGCCAGGGTAGCCGGCGCGCTCGCTGCCAGGTCGCCCCGGGTGGCCGGCCCCTGGGCAGTAGCCGGCACCAGGGCGTGAGCCCAACCCGTCAGGGCGAGGGGGCGGATGTGACGACTCTGCAACAGCGGACGCAAATAGGTGCGCTCCAGGCTGCCGGTCCACTTCGGGGCTCGGATGCGCCGGGCCGTCTCGGGACGGTTGCGCACAGTCACCCGCCGAGCGCCGTCGGCGGCAAGCAGCTCCACCAGGAAGACGCCGTTGCAGTCGTGTTTGAGCCCGTGTCGGATGTCGTAGGGAAATTCCCCGGCCAGCGAGGCCGAGCGGGTCCGGGCCGCGGAGCTCAGCGCCCAGGGCCCCTGTGCCGACGCATGGGCGCCGGCCCTCACGCGGGTGTAGTCCGCCTGGGTGACTACGCGCAGGACGCCGTCGCGTCCGCGCTCCCACCGCTCGCTGGGGAGGGTGTCGCCCATGACACGGTCTCGGACCAGAATCAGAAGGGCCGGCTCCACGGCCGCCGCGAAGGGGTTCGCCCGCCGCAGATCGCACAGTTGCACCACGGCAAATGGCACCGCTCCCTTGGCCCCTTTACGTCGCACCACCTCGAACCGGCGGAAGGTCCGGGCGCTCTCATTGGTGAGCAGGTTGAGCTTGAGCAAAAAGGCCAGTCTTCCGCCCCGAACCAGGAGACGCTCCAGCACCACCAGCGTGAACACTGCGCTGAGGTCGTCATTCCCGCCGCCGAGCCGGGCCTCGAACCCCCGCAGCTCGAAGAGGTCGTATTCCTTGAGCAATCCCAGTGCCAACCGCTGTTTGTACCCTGCGGGCAGAGCGTCCCAGGCCACCCAGGGGGGATTGCCCACCAACACCTGGACACGATCCAGGGGCGCGTCCGCGCATCCCTCGGCCCCGCCGAGAACCAGCCCGGTGACGCTCTCCCGCAGGTCGCACAACACATCCCCGGCCAGGACCCGCGCCGCACCCAGGACCCGGTCCAAAATCTCGGTCTTGGTCCCGGTCCCGGCCTTGGTCTTGGTCTTGGTCCCGGCCTCGGTCTTGGCCTTGGTCTTGGTCCCGGCCTCAATCTTGGGTTTGACCTTCCACTGCGGGCCGGCCAGGTCTACGGCCGCCCTGATCAGGCCCAGGCGCGCGACGCAGGCCACTAGAGGCGAGGCCTCCACCCCCGTGATCTCCGCCAACAATGGCCACACCCGATCTCCGCGGGGCTTCCCGGCGGCGAGCCACTTCCACCGGAGGGTCTCGAGCAGAAAGACCCCCGTGCCGCACGCCGGATCCATCACGGTGAGCGAAGCGTCTCGAACCACTGCGTCTGGGCCCGCTGCGTCCAGCGCCCGACGCACCACCTCTCGGGCCGTCGGGCCCGGTGTGTAGTGGATACCCAGATCGTGCCGCACCACTGCGGGCAACAACCCCGTGAGCCGTGCCTGAGCCACGTCCTCGAAGGGCTCCGGACATGGGGCCCGGTCATCGTCGGCCAGGGCGACAGCCAGCCCTTCGCAGACGTCCGTAGGCGCGTCCCCCAGCCAGGCCATCAGCTCCCGGGGCACCAAGCGCGCGAAGCTGTGGGCCACGTCCCCTTCCGCGCTCCCGAAGACCCCGCGGAGCCCCATCGCCAGGTCCGGGCCGGTCCGAGCCCGGCCGGACGGCGGGGAGCCCAACCTATGCAGCAAGGGCAACAGCTCGCGCAGGACCACCGACAGCTCGGCGCAGTAGAGGCGGCACGACACCGGCAGGTCCGCACCCCAACCCAGGTCTACGTCCCGATCCCGGGCGGTCAGGGTGGCCTCGTCAGCCCCTCGGTACTGCGCCAGATGGGTGGCGTATCGCTCGGCTGCCTCATGGGCTGGGCCGGCCTCGGAAACGGCCCGGGCGAGGGACTGAACCAGGATCAATCCGGGGGAATTCACCATTACCCGTTACGTCTCAACAATCACGTTAGGAGGCTACGCCTCCTTATGTGAGATCCCGACCGGTGGTGGCGGGTACCACCTTGCCGAATTTCACACCCCGCACCGCCACGAGCTGCTCGGCCATGGCGAGGATCTTCTGGGCGACGCCGCGCAGGATCAACACCTCCAGGCAGTTGTGGTGATCCATATGGATGTGCAGGGCCGAGATCACGGTGTGGGGATCCTGGTGCTGAATGGAGGCGAGCCGCTTGGACAGATCCATACTGTCGTGCTCATACACCAGCGTCACCACCGCGATCTGCTCTTCGCTGCTGTCCCCTGACGAAGACCACTGCCGAGCCACGAGCTGCTCGCGGATCAAATCCCGCAAGGCTTCGGAGCGGTTGGTATACCCCCGCGCGGTGATGTCCACGTCGAACTGCTTGAGCAGGGTGTCCTCCAACGATACGCCAATCCTTTGCAGCACCTTGAGCCTCCAGTATTCAGTACCTTAGCTCGTGGTATACTCTAAGGTGGGAAGCCGTCGCAATCGGAAACACCCCATAGCCACACGAGGTGCGCCCGCGGGACCCGAGGGATTAGTTAGGACAGCGGATCCAAAATTCCGTCTTACCTGAAAAAATAGGCTTGTCAGAAAAACTGTTCCCGCCACCAAGTTGGATGATCTATGATGAGCGAGTAAAGTCGCGTCCAGGGCAGACCCCCAGTATTCGGGGGAATGGATGTGGCGGTGACCTAAGGAAACAAATGATATTCAGAACAGTTAGTCCACGTCCGTCCCGGCTCGCCCTTCCCTTGATCGCCCTACTCCTCACCGCCTGCAACACCACTGTGGACACCGCAGACGGTCTAAAGACCACCGTCCAGCCCATCAACGACGGTCAGCTCGAGACCGGGCAGGACAGTGTGGTTTACCTCCACCACCTGTATGAAGGGGTCGCCTGCACGGGAACAATCATCGGCCAGCGCGTGGTTCTGACCGCCAAGCACTGCGTGCGCGCCAACGAGGGCGCGGGCCCCGGGGAGTTCTCCGCCGCGGGCTGGACTGTAAATATCGGGCCCAGAGAGAACCAATTCACTACCCAGTACGGCGTGGAGGAGGTTCGCTACACGGACGGGCCCGTGGTGGACGACAATGACATCGCCGTGCTCATCATCGCCGGGGTGATGACCCAACCGCCCTACCCCATCGCCGCCCCCCTCACCGGCGGCTTCGTGGGCGACAGCATCTACCTCATCGGCTACGGCCTGAACAGTTGCTACAACGCCAGCAGCGGCACCAAGTATCGCACCACGGACCAGGTGGTTCAGTTCAACATGAACAACAGCTTCATCACCCAGGGCCAGGGCGTGAACCAAGGCGACTCCGGAGGACCCGTTTTCAACACCAACTACGAGGTCGTGGGAGTGATCTCCGCCATGGGTGAATGTACCGAGGGCCTCTCGTTCTGCACCCGGGTGGACCACTTCCAGTCCCTCATCCAGACCGCCTTAGAGGACACCGGGGGCTGCTATCCCACGGGCGAGGAGATCTGCGGGGACGGCGTGGACAACGACTGCATCAACGGCATCGACGACGGCTGCGCCTCCGCGGGAGAGCCGTGTGCCATCAACGACGACTGCTCCACCGGCTGGTGCGTGAACCTCGGCTTTGGCCTCGTCTGCGCCCAGGGTTGCGACTCTGAATTCCCCCAGTCCGCCTGCCCGGCGGGCTCCTACTGCTCGGAGCTCTCCTGCGGCGTGGGTGTATGCCAGCCCGGAACCATCGGCCTCGGCCTCTTCGGCAACCTATGCGACGCAGACACCCAATGCGCGAGCCTCTACTGCCGCCCCGCTCAGAACGGCAACTCCTACTGCTCAGTCCCCTGCGAGCCGAACCAGGGCCAGTGCCTGCCCGCCGAGGTGTGCACCCCCCTGTCCGGCGGCTGCGGCGCCTGCCAGAGCTCCGCCCTGTTCACCAGCCCGCGGGGCTTGGGTGAGCTCTGCGCATCCAATACCGAATGTCTGGGCGGCCTGTGCATGGACGACGTCGGGATCCGGTACTGCACCTACGCCTGCACCTTCGATCCCGACTGCCCCCAGGGTTTTCACTGCCGCATGGGCTACTGCATGCGCGGCGACCCCGGGACCGATGGCGATCCCTGCGTCAACAACGACGACTGCGTGGCCCCGACCACCTGCTACTCCGACGGCCAGTGGGCCTACTGCACGCAGATGGGCTGCGAGGGGGGCGGGATCTGCCCATCGAACATGATCTGCACCATGGTTGGGCAGACCGGCGTTTGCACTCTGACCAGCGCGCCCGTGGGCGAGCCCTGCGCCAGCGGCCTGGACTGTCTATCCGGCGCCTGCGTGCCCTTCGATGGCGACCCCTTCTGCACCTTGAACTGCGGTCGCGACATCCCGTGCCCCAGCGGCACATTTTGCACAGTCTCCGACACCGGCGCCCAAGCCTGCGCCCCCAACTCCACGCCGCCAGAGATCATCGACCCCGGTGGCGGCGGCAGCAAAGGTGGCTGCAACGCCGGCGGTGCCGGTCGCGGCGCGACCACGGGATTGATGGGCCTGGTGTGGCTGCTGTTGCTCGGCTTGAGACGCCGCCGAAATCCATCGTAATGCTCCCCGTAGAGTGCTTCGCCTTTTGTAGATTTAGTCAGGAGACACAATGATCCCCCAGCTCCCCGCCAGACCCAACGCACAACTCCTCTTCGCCGGATTCGCCGTGGCCCTCGTAGCATGCACTGGCGCCCCTGGGCAGGATCTGCAGCTCGAAACGCATCAGCAACCGATCAACGACGGCATTGTCGAGCCCGGGGAGCCGGGTGTGGTGATGGTGTTTCACCAGTCTGGAAGCATGTGCACCGGCACGGTCATCGGTCGCCGGGTGGTGCTCACGGCCAAACACTGCGTACTGCGCGACACCGGCGCCCTGCTGTCGAGCTGGGGATTCCAGATCTCCGTGGGGCCCAGCATGTTCGCGATCTCCCACTCCTACGCGGTGGTGGAGGTGCGTACCACCGAAGGCGTCAACATGGAAAACAGCGACGTCGCCGTGCTGATTTTGTCCACCGACGCCCTGGAGACGCCGTACCCCTATATGGTCGAGATACCTCCGGAAATCGCCGACCGGGAAGTGTTGCTCATCGGCTACGGAGTGGATCATTGCCCAGGCGACACCTCCGGCACCAAACACCGCACCACCGACACCATCATCGACTGGGTCTCGGCAAACGACTTTCTCACCATGGGACGGGGAGCCAACCAGGGGGACTCCGGTGGGCCGGTCTTCGACCCGGACACCATGTACGTCATGGGGGTCATGTCCCGAGCCGACTACGTGAACTGCGACGGCTCTACCGTAGTGGCGTCGGTGGCCCCATGGAAGGACCTCATCAACCAGGCCCTCACCGACACCGGAGACTGCGCGCCCACCACCATGAGGGATATCTGTAACGACAATATCGACAACGACTGCAACGGCGTGGCGGACGACGGTTGCAACCCGGCAGGCGCGAGCTGCGTAGACGATTCGGACTGTGCGAGCCGCTTTTGTCGGGACCTGGGAGCCGGGTTCATCTGCACCGATCCCTGCACTCCGAGCGGCGACGACACCTGCCCGGTGGGCTCGGTCTGCATCTATCTGGGCTGCACCGAAGGAGCCTGTACGCCGGGCTCGCCAGGCACCAAGCAGGTGGGCGAAGCCTGTGGGGGCCACCTGGAATGCGAGAACCTGCTATGTGCCAATCCGGGCACCGGCACCGCCATCTGCATGGCCCCCTGTCAGCTGGCCCTCGGCCAGTGCCTGGCCACCGAGGCGTGCGTCCCCCTCGAAGTGGGTGGGGACTGCGGCGGCTGCATCCCCGACACCCTGCACGCCGGCCCATGGCACCTGGGAGAGCGCTGTGAGCTGAACACTGACTGTATTGGCGGCAACTGCCTGAATGACGGCGGGCTCAACTACTGCACCCAAGCCTGCGACGCGGACCAGCTCCCTTGCCCCGACGGCTTTCACTGTCGAGAGAACCAGTGCGTCCGAGGAACCCTGGGACAACTTGCCGACCCGTGCCTCACCGACGAAGACTGCGGCACATCCTTTGCCTGCTACGGCAGCGACTCAGTGAACCAGACGCCCGGCTATTGCACCGTCATCTGCACGGCCGGCGAGCCCTGTCCCACCGGCACCGAATGCCAGGGCAACGCCTGCGTGCCCTACTCCGGACCCATGGGCCACGCCTGCGACGTCGGGACGGACTGCTTCTCCCAGGGCTGCTTCTCCTTCGCCGAAGAGTACAGCTGCACCGCCATCTGCGACCGGCGGGAGCCCTGCCCTCCCCTGCTGGCCTGCGTAGTCTCCGACAACGGCATGACCCTCTGCCAGCCCCACGGCGATCCCTTGACGGAGGGGAAAATCGATCCTCCCGAGCCCACGCCCAAGGATAAGTGCTCCACAGGCACAGCTGGAGGCCTCGGCCTACCGCTGGTGCTAATGCTGCTGTTCGTGCTGATCCGCCGCCGCCGAGAGTAAGGTCCCTACGCTTCAGCAGCTTTGGGGTACCCCTACGGCAGGAAAATTGCCTGGGCGCCGTGGGTCCGGATCAACCCCTCCACGTGGGCGCGAATGAGCTCACGCCGCATTAGCAGCGCCCGCTGCTCCCGGCCGGTGAGGAAGGAGCCTCCGTAGCCCAGCGGGCGGCGCACCACGCGCGCAAGAGTCCGACCGTCGAGGCGCAGCATACGACGGTAGGTGACCCGCCGAACGCGCTGCATGACCTGAAGGCTCGCCCGATGGTAGGTGCGATCCAGGTTGGCAACCTTCCGAAAAGAGGCGCCGTTGTCGATCATCAACAGTCGGTGGGTGGGCAGCGCCTCCAACAGGTTGCCGCCGGTAAAGCGATCCGGGTTATGAAACAGTAGATCCAACAACAGGATATCGGCCAGGGACCGCGCCCGGCGAAGGTGTTTTCGGGGGATCGTGGACCCGGCTCGAAGCCACTTGTGCCACCCGAGCTTCGTCTCCAGACCGGTCTCCCGGACCCGGGGCACGAAGTGGATGGCCGCCCCGAGCACATACCCCTTCGGGGTAACGATCAGCTCTTTGTCCATGCGCTTACGCAGCGCCCCGAACTTCGGGTGAGCCGTGGCCCGACGCAGCCCCTCCAGGGTCAGGGTCCGCTCGCAGGCCGGCGGCACCATGCTCACCCCCAGGTGGTTCGCCAGTCGATAGGCGGCGATTTCGGCCTTGTGACGGGCGCTGGAACGGGTCTGGCTGGGCTTGAAGATGGCCTTGTGGCCCCCGGCGAAGCGGAGCATGAACTTGATGGACATGCCGCCGTAGGGGCTCACGTAGAGGCGCACAATGCGCCCGCGGCACAACCGCTGCTCCACCCGAACCGTCGCCGGGGACGGCACAGTGGACTGGATGGTGCCGCTGGCGAGCGGTTGGGTGAGCATCATCACAGTGAGTACAATCAAGTTCATGGGACCGGCGAAGCCTCCTACCACCACCGAACCAAGCAGCTTCCATGCCAGCCTACCGCAGCCACCCCCCAAGCGCAAAAAAGCGCCCCGTATTCACAGACCCCGTCAAACCGCCGCCTCCCTACGCCCAAGCCCCTATGTCTACAGGGACACACCCCCGGTGGTCCCAGCGGCCAATGGTTCGCCGATTCAGCTGGGAGGTACCAAAGTAAATATCCCCCGGCAAAGCCGGGGGCATTACAATTGTGAGCCGCTCAAAGCGGCTTGGGGAGGCCGGATCAGCTCTCGTGCCTTTCGGGGTGCGCTTACTTCATTGACGGCCCACACGCTCAAGTATCGGAGAGAGAGCGAAGCTCGCGTGGAGGAGTTCACGGCAGCCGCTCTCTCAGCGTCCTGCTGGAGCGGCAGAGTGAAGCTCCTTCGCGCGGGCGAAGCGACCGCATCAACGGCGGAAACGACTCCCGGAAATGTCAAACGGTGAAGGCCTCCCCGG
>JAOZUO010000274.1 GCA_029938605.1 Deltaproteobacteria bacterium
GGTGGCGATCTTGCGCTTCCGGCGGCGCAGCTTGATGACTCTCTGCCGTTCGCTCGCCAGCAGCTTTTGGGTGCGCTTGAGAAGCTCCTTGGTCAGCCGGGTAGCCTTCTGGGCCTTGTCCTTCTCCCGCCGGGCCTGTTTCAAGGCCACATTGAGCTGCTGACGACTCATGGTTAGCTCCTTCTTCCCGGTCGCCGCCTCCATCTGAGCGGCCTTCTTCTCGCGCTCCTGGGTCCTGATCACTTCTATCTGCTGCGCGATTCGCTTCTCAGCGGTGCGAGCGATCCTGGCCTTCTTGCGCGCCAGGGCTGCCTGGTCCTTAGCCTTCTGCTCCGCACTACTGACCCACAGGAGCGCAAAGCCCGCCGCCACGACCAGGAGCGCCAGGATTCCAATCGTCCCGCCGATGATGGCCCGCTTGATCCGGGTGGAGCGGGTGGCCAGAGCCAAACCGGCGTCTAGAAACAGACGCTCCCCGTGCGCCAGCTTCCCCTGGTAGTGCCGCTGCCACAGACGCGCCTCCTCCATGGCTTCGCCCCGCCACAGAAGGCCCTGAGGACGTCCCTTGGCGTTCCACTGCTTGGACGCCGTCCGGAGCTGATCCAGAAAGGCGGTGTCCTCCAGGCTCTCCTCCAGCCACCACCGCAGGGTGGGCCAGGTGCTGATCAGGGACTCGTGTACGATCTCCACCACCGGCCCCTCGGCTTCACTTCTCGTCTGGACCACGAGCAGCCGCTCCGCTACGAGCCGATCGATGATGCTCCGCACCTCACGGGACTCAGACGCCAGCTCGGTCAACTCCGCGACGTCTACGATCGCCCGGGTGCCGTCCGGCGTCACCAGGCGCTGGAAGATGGCGCGGATCAGGAGCTGAGCGCTGGAGGGAAAAGAGGCCAACACTTCGTTGGCGTGGGTGGCGAGGGCGCCGGCGATGCCCCCCATTGCCGTGTAGGCCTCCTGCGTCAACAGCTTCCGGCCACGATCCCTGGACTCCCAGAGCTTGGCCGCCGCGAACTGGAGCAGGGGCAACGAGCCCGAGGTGTGCTCCAAGGCGTCGAGCATGTGATCCACCGTCTGGGGGCTCTCGAAGCCGTAGCCGACCATCTCCACGGGCTGGGTCAATGCCTCCTTGAGGCCCTGCCGATCCGGCGGCTGCAAAAAAACCAGGGACCGGGAGAGATCCTCCATGAACCGCCGATCCTCTCCCACCCGGTCGAGGAAATCCGAGCGCATGGAGACCACCACCCGCAACGGGGTAGAGGCATCGTCCGCCGCGCCGGACAGGCAGGCCGTATACGCCGCGCGATCCTGGGCGCTGGGTACCAGCGTGTACAGCTCCTCGAACTGATCGACGAATAGCAGAATGGAACACTGTTTCTGCCGAGCCCGGCTCCGCAGCAACGATCCCAGGTAGCCAGGCTCCTGGCGCAGCTGAGCGACCAACGTCGTATGCTCCGAGATCTTGCCCGTCACCGACGTCTGGGAATGGACCAGGGGCTGGAGCACAGAGGCCAGAGCGTTCAGGGGGTTCCGGCCGGGCCGGGTGATGAGGATCTCCCACTTCTCTCCGGAAGCCTTGAGCGCCACCACCATTCCAGCTCTGACAAAGGACGACTTCCCCACCCCGGAGGGACCCACCACACCGAGCAGTGGATGCTCCCGGATCCGCGCCACCGCCTGGGTGGTGTCTCGTGAGCGACCAAAGAAGCGGTTGGCGTCCGACTCCTGGAACGCGCTCATCCCGGGGAACGGACTTTCATCTACGGCAAGCTGCCGGCCGTAGCGCCCCGGAAGCAGCGGCTCGAGCGCCTCGAGGAGCTCGGACGCACTGTCAAACCGCTCAGCTTTGGGCTTGGCCAGGCAGCGGTCGATGATCCTCTCCAGCTCTCCCGGAAGCTCCGGAACATCCTGGCCCACGCCAGGCATGGGATCGCTGGAAATGCCCACCTCGGTGGCCAAGCTCTCGGAGGTGCAGTGGGCCAATGGATGCTTCCCCGCCACCATCCGATACAGGATGATCCCCACCGCCCAGATGTCGCTTCGGTGGTCCACCGTGCCCGAACCCCACTGCTCCGGCGACATGTACCGCATGGTCCCGATGAGCGCCCCCGCATGGGTGAGCGGATCGCTCGATTCATCTCCCATCCCCACCGGCAACTTCCGCGGCGGACCAGCAGCACTCCTCCCCTCTTGCGCCCCCTCCTCGGAGAAGAGCTTCGCGATCCCGAAGTCCAGCACCTTCACCGCGCCCTGGCGGGTAATGAAGATGTTCCCCGGCTTGAGATCGCGATGAACGATATTGAACTCGTGCGCACGCACCAGAGCTCGAACCACCGGGACCATGAGCTCCACCGCACGCCCCGGTGGAAGCTTGCGCTCCCCCCTGAGCAGCTCGACCATGGACTCGCCCTCGAGGTACTCGAGCACCATGAAGGGCACCCCTTGGAACTTGTCGACCTCGTGAATGACGACGATGTTCTCGTGGTTGCACTGCGCGGTGGCCCGCGCCTCGACCAAAAAGCGCTGGGTGAACTCCTCCGAGACGCTCTTCAAGAATTTGATGGCCACCTTGCGGCCCAGACGCGTATCCCGCGCCAGCAGCACCTGCGCCATGCCCCCCTGGCCGATCTTGCGCACCAGCTCGTACTGGCCGATCCGTGTGCCGGGTCCAATGACCAGTTGCCTGGCCTGTTGCTTGGCCTGTTGCTTGGCCTGTTGCTTGGGTGGAGCAGACGTCGGTGCCGCTCCGGTCTGGCTGCGCCCGGTCTGGCTGCGCCCGGTCTGGCTATGCCCGGTCTGGCTACGTCCCGCCAATTGAGCAGCAGGGTCCATCATCGTGGGGGCATCCAGATCGTCATCCGGCCGGACCGACGCCTCGGGAGCCCGCCTCCGGCCGGAGCCATTGGGCTGCGGGCGGAGTGCCATGTTCTGTGGAGGCTTCCTACCGTCCATGGGACCTCAAAAGCGGAACGCTGCGCTGACACCGACCTCGTGGGGCGAGACCACCGGCAGAACCATGACGGTCCCGGCCCCCGACTTCGGCGATTTCGAAGGATCTTCGTCCTCCACCTCCACGAGCCGGCCTCGATTCAGGATTAGCAGCACGATCCCGGCGGCGACGGCCGCTCCTCCCACCGCGAACACCGCGATGGAGGCCTTGGAGTAGGTCTCACCAGCGCTCTGGTGATCGTACACGCTGGATGGGATGGTAGACACCAGACAACCGGGCAGGCCCAGACCGTCTGCAGGCTGCGTGCAACTCGCTTTGATGTAGCTATCGAAGGCATCGGACTCCGAGAGCGATTTCAGGGCCAACGGGAGCCCCGCCAGGGCCACCGCTGCTCCGACGCCCAGTACCATCCAGGGCATCCAGCGCTTCCAGCGGCGCTTCGTCTCGGTCCGCCTGCCCCCCGCCCCGATGGCCTTCATGGGCACCAGCACGAGCTTGACCACCTCCACCTTACCGGGCATCACCACCACCCGCCGCGTCGAGGTAACGAACTTCTTCTTGGCCGCCAGGATCTGGTGCCTTCCAGGCAGGACCAGCCGCTTCTCCTCGCCAGGCCCCACAAACCAGTCCTTGCCGTCCACGGTCACCCGCGCCCCCGGCACCGAGCAGCGCACGGTCAACCACGCCAGTCGCCCCAGCAAGAGCTTCTTGTACCCCAACGCCTGGCGGTAGTGCGACGCGCTGTGGGGCGCCTGGCCGTAGCGCAGCGCTTTACTCAGCGCCGCATAGGCCTCCAGAGGCCGATCCAGCTGGATCAGGCACTGCGCGATGTTAAACTGAATCGCCGGGTGGTCCCAGTGGCCGATCGCCTCCCGATACACCGCCAGGGCCTTCGCATGGTCCAGCCGGATCATCAAGGCGTTGCCCTTGCGAAGCAGCTTCTGCGCCGCCCGTCGCTGCGCCACGGTGACCCCCTCACGCCAGGGCTTCACCGCGCGACCTCCGCGCGCCTCTACGGAGGTGGTCATCAGCCCCATGGCCATCACCAAGGTGACGACCACCGCGGCGACTACCGCGCCAACCACCGCGCTACGCTTCACCAAACCAGGTCTGTCATTCCCTCGAAACATCATGTCAAACACCATTACCTGAACACCATTTCTGTGTGTCAATTCGACCATCGCTTCACGGAATACTCGGAGCTGTCACCTGCACCGGCACGTTGGAGCTCGACTGCGTCCCGTTACCCAGCTGGCCGCTCCAGTTCTGCCCCCAACACCAGGCGGTGCCATCGATCACCACCGCGCAAGAGTGAGAATACCCGGCCGAGATCGCCTCGGCAACCAGCACCATCCCCTGGCTAGCCGACGGTATCGGGCCCTGCACCCTTACCGGCCACATTGAATCCGAAGAGGATCCATTGCCCAAACAACCGTCTCCACCATATCCCCAGCACCAGACCACGCTGTCGCTCGCCACCGCGCAGGTATGAGAAAAGCCGGCCGAAAGGTCCACGGCGATCTGCAAACCACCCCACTGTACTACCTGTACCGGTTCGTCTGTGCTCGCGCCCGACATCGTTCCCAGCTGGCCGTCATCCCCCCGCCCCCAGCACCAGGCCGTGCCACCGCTCGCCACCGCGCAGCTGTGAGCCGACCCGGCCGAGATGTCCACGACATCGCTAAGCCCCGATACCGGCACCATCGCAGACGCATCCACGGTGTCGCCGTTGCCCAGCCGGCCGTCCCCTCCGGATCCCCAGCACCAGGCCGTGCCGTTACTCGCCACCGCGCAGCTGTGAGCCGACCCGGCCGAGATGCCTTCCGCGTTCGTCAGACCCGTCACCTGTACCGGCACCTCTGAATCAACGGTGTCTCCGTTGCCCAACCGGCCGTCGGCGCCCGCTCCCCAGCACCAGGCCGTGCCGTTACTCGCCACCGCGCAGCTATGAGAATACCCTGCGGTAATAGACACAGCGTTCGTCAGGCCCGTCACCTGCACCGGGATAGTAGAATCCGACGTGGAACCGTTGCCCAGGCGACCCAGCTCGCCCTCTCCCCAACACCAGGCCGTGCCGCCGCTCACCACCGCACAGCAGTGATGGGCCCCGACCGAGATGGCCACCACATTCGTCAGGCCGGTCACCTGCACCGGGACGAATGAATCCGACGTGGAGCCGTTGCCCAGCTGACCAATATGGTTGCGGCCCCAGCACCAGGCCGTGCCGTCGACTCCCACCGCGCAGGTCTGCGCCCCTCCCACCGAGATGGCCGAAAACCCCAGGCAATCGACTACACAGGAGCCATGCGTCTCTCCGTGTCCCGGCTCGCAGATCCCGTCGCCACAGCTTCCCAAGCAACTCGACCCGTCGATGCTCGAGCAGGTGGAGTCGCAGACCAGGCTCCCCGTGTAAAAACCCCGCACCTCGCAGCTGTCGGTGCCGAAGTCCTGACTATCACAGACCTCCGGGCCGTTTATCTGTCCGTCGCCACACTCCCCGGAGCAGCCCCACTGATCGATGCTCGCGCAGTTGGCTAAGCATTCCAGGCTCCCCGTGTAGTAGCCTCGCGCCTGGCAGCTATCGCTTCCAAAATCCGTCGCATCGCAGGCCTCCGGACCGTTTAGCTGCCCATCGCCACACACGCCGCCACAACCGGAAACGTCGAATTGGGTGCAGTCCGGGTTACAGCCCATGACACCGGGATACTGCCCCTGGAGCTCACAGGTCATGCCTCCCACGTTGATGCCGTCGCAGGGCTCGGGGTACTCGATGGTCCCGTTGCCGCACTCGGCCTCGATGTCGCAACCGGACACGTCGTGGTGACGGCAGTCCGGACGACAGGCGAGGAAGCCGCCGCCCAGCCCGAGGCTCTCGCACGTCTCGTCCGCCAGGTCGAATCCGTCACAGGCCTCATCGGGCTCCACCTGGGCGTTGCCACAGATGGATTGGCAGTCGGCCTGATCGTACCGACAAAACACATCGCACCCGAGCGTCCCGCCCCCCAGATATCCCAGGCTCTCGCAGCTCTCGCCGCCCAGATTGCTGACGTCGCACCGCTCTCCCATGCCGACGTCCAGATACCCATTGCCGCAGGTCTCATCGGAGCGGCAGTCGTGGCTGCACCCGTCCCCCGACAACCGATTGCCGTCATCACACACCTCTCCCAGCCCCACATCGACGACGCCATCGCCGCAGTTCAAGATCACGATGCACACCCCGTCTACACACACCCCATCCGCAGTTCGAGGAGAGGAACAGATCGCACCGTCGTACAAGTCCTCGCAGGCCTCTACATCACCGGGATACACACACCGCCGCGTGTCGTGACACAGCATGCCCGAAGGGCAGTACCAATCCTCGGCCCCGGCCTCCGCCCCCCCCGCGCACCGCACCGACTCAACGCCCGAGCAACCCACCACAAAGCCGGACGCAAGCACAACCGTGACCACAGCCGTGACCACAACCGCCGGGGCCACCGTCAGGGCCACGGAAGCGCGGGATCGAGCCAATTTTGAAAAGCAGCGCATGGACATTGATTGATGTGTTGAACTACGAAGCAAATAGTACCATACACCTCAATATTATCACTCCGTGTTCCTGCTACGGAGCATCGGGGTCCGTCACCATCACAGGTACGGTGGAATCCGCGTTGGCGCCGTTGCCCAACTGACCGTACGTCCCCCCTCCCCAGCACCAGGCCGCGCCGTCGCTCGCCACCGCGCAGCTATGGCTCACCCCGGCCGAGATGGACACCGCGTTCGCCAGACCGGATACCGGCACCGGGATACTACTGCTTGAGATGGATCCGTTGCCCAACTGCCCGAAGCTGCCCCCTCCCCAGCACCAGGCCGTGCCGTCGCTCGCCACCGCGCAGCTATGCTTTTCATTGGCCGATATGAACACTGCGTTCGTCAGACCAGATACCTGTACCGGGAGGGTTGAAATTATCATGGAACCATCGCCTAACCGCCCACCACCGTTATTTCCCCAACACCAGGCCGCGCCATCGCTC
>JAOZUO010000136.1 GCA_029938605.1 Deltaproteobacteria bacterium
GTGGAAGTCAACGCAATGGGAGAACGTCGATGGGCAGCACAAACATAAGCAGAAGAACGCTGATGTTTTGGGGGAATGGAAACGCGTTGCGTCTCGTAGGCGTGCTGATGTTGTTGGCGGCTTCAGGGTCTTGCGGAGACGACGACACCGAAGGCAATAATACAAATCAGAACCAGAACACTTCGGGGATCTGTGGGGACGGTGTTTTGGACACCGGGGAACAGTGTGACGCGGGAGAGTTCAACTCCGACGGTGCTCCCGATGGCTGTAGAACCGACTGTCGGCGCGCCCACTGTGGGGATGGCGTTGTGGATGCCGACGAGGCCTGTGACGACGGCTCCGGGGATGAGGACGACTGTCCTGACACGTGCGCTGCACCGGTGTGCGGTGATGGTCACGTTTGGGTCGGCCATGAGGTCTGTGATGACGGAAACACCTTCTCTGGTGATGGTTGTCGGGAGGACTGCCTCCAGGACGAGCTCGCCTGTGGCGACGGCGTGATGGATCCGTTGAACGACGAAGCGTGCGATGGTGCCTCCCTGGATGGACAGACCTGTGAATCCCTCTCCCTGGGCACGGGATCCCTGGCGTGCGACGCAGACTGCACGTTCAATACGAACGGATGTATCCCGGTGGATTGCGGCAACGGAACCACCGAGACCGTCAACGGCGAGGAGTGTGACGGGCCGGATCTCAACCTTCAGACATGCGTGACTCAGGGGTTCACGGCAGGCGTCCTGGATTGCCAGGAGAACTGCCTGTTCGATGTGTCGAGCTGCGTTAGCGTATGCGGTAACTCCATCGTGGAACCCGACGAGGAGTGCGACGACGGTGCCGCTGTATCGGTCAGCGGCGACGGGTGTTTTCAGTGTACTCTGGAGCTCGGCTTTTACTGCCTGGGCAATCCTAGCATCTGTGCCTCCGTGTGCGGTGACGCGATTGTGGCCAGCGATGAGGTCTGTGACGATGGCTCCAACATTGGCTACGGTAGCTGCGAGCCCGACTGCATGGCACAGGGGGAGTTCTGCGGGGATGGCACAATCAATGGTCCCGAGGACTGCGAAGACGGCGATGTAGGGGGTCAGGACTGTAGTGCTCTGGGTAACTTCTGGGGGGACTTAAGTTGCGCGGCTGCAACCTGCACTTTCGACACGATCGAGTGTCGGCCCAATCCGATAGAGTTTGCGTCGGGTCCCGAAACCACGGGAATCACCCTTGATGCAACCTATGTGTATTGGCTCACCGGCGGTGCCAGTGGCGCGTTGATGAAAATGCCAATCGTGGGGGGCAGTGGTGTGGTTCTCGCGACCGGTTACAGCTACAACGTCGCAATCGCCGTGGATTCGATACACGCCTACTGGTGCACCGGCGAGAACATATTTAGGGTCCCGCTTTCGGGGGGCACCTCGGAAACCCTGGCGAGCAACAACACCTACGTCTGGTTTCCCGGGAGCATCGCTGTGGATACGACGCATGTTTACTGGCCAACGACCAGTAGCAGCGGCTCCATCATGAAGGTGCCGTTGGCGGGCGGCGAAACCCCCTCCTTCATGGCTACTGGACAAGGAATATCTGGACGTATCGCAGTGAATTCCACTCACATCTACTGGGTTTCTTATGTTCTCGCGACGGGTTTGGGGGCCCTGCGAAGGGTGCCCCTGGGGGGCGGAGCGATCGAGACCATTGCTTCCAATCAATACTATACGCAAGGCATCGCGGTGGACGCCACCCATGTCTATTGGTCTGGCAAAAACGGCAGCAACGCTGCCTCCACGGGAATCATGAAAGTGCCCCTGGCGGGAGGTACAATCACGACCCTGACGACAGGCCAGGGCAGCGCTAGTCGACTCGCGCTCGACGCGACCCACGTCTACTGGCTGATCGATCAGAACTGGGGCTACGTGCGCAAGGTACCCAAAGCAGGAGGGGCGGTGATCACGTTGGCTCAAGCCCAATGGCAGCCGCATTCCATTGCTGTAGGCCCCGCCAACGTCTATTGGACCACCGAGAGCCCCGGCGGGGTCAGAAAAACGCCGAAGTAGTAGGAAGCGTAAGGGCATGCGAAAGTCTTCATGATCTACGAACTTCTGTGATGGTTACCAGTCTGGCGGGATTGTAAACCACCACAGAACCCAGAAACTCACGCCACAGTTCCGAACATCTCCGAAAACCGGCCCAGACGGATTGGCGGCTTGGGATCCCAGCGGGATGTCGGAGAATTATGATAAGATAAGGAATGGTTGCGAAGGACCCGTATATTCGAAAACAGGTCGGACGCCCGGGGACTGCGAATCTGCTGGACCAGCTCGCCAAGCTTAACGAGTTCGTCCGCCGAATCGCCCCGGAAACTTGGCTTCAGGACGACGACGATGAGCCCATTCGAAAAGTTGTTGGTCGATCTCGTCGCCGCTGACATCCGCTACGTCACCATCGGAGAGATCGCCTGCGTTTTTAATGGACATGTGCGTACAACAATGGACGTGGACATCCTCGTATCAGCCGACACTCTCAATTTGGAGAGGCTGCTTGACGCCCTGACCCTATTCGGAGAGGGCTACGCCCGTGAGCTCACACTGGACGACTTTCCGTTGGAGCCTGGAGCGGTACGCGTAGTCGAGGATTTTCCACTGGACATCTTTACTCTCATGGCTGGACTTACGTACGAGGACCTAAAGCACCACGTGCGCTATTGGGAGGACAGCTCTCCACCGATCCCCTACCTGGATGCTGCCGGCTTGATCCTCCTGAAAGGCGACAGCGTACGCGAGCGGGACCGCATGGACGTCATCGCGCTCCGCCAGCTCCAACAGGCTTAGCTCGAGGCGCTGTCGTCCTTGGCGGGGTCGTCTTTGTCGGCGGGGTCGTCTTTGTCGGGAGGAGCGGGGAGATCGCCGTTGGCTTCGGCTTGGGTTTTGATCTCGGCGAGGATGGCGTCGGTGACCGCTGTGGGCAGCTCGTCGGGATCCGCGGGGTCGATGGGCTCGGAACCCGTGGAGGGGGATCCGGGCTGCTGACCTGACTTGACCAGGCGGTAGGCGTTGAGGCCCGCGGCGATGGCGGGGCCGATGATGTTGCCGGCGGCCTGGATCTTATGCACGGTGGTGGTGAGCTTCTCGATGGAGTCGCCGAGCTGGCTGACCTGCTGGGAAGTACGCTGCAGCGTCGGGAGCTCTTTCTGGACTTCCTCGGCGATGTGGTTCACCTGGACGAGGGCCTGATCGGCCTTCAGGGTGAGCGTGACGCTCTTTTCCTCCAACGTGGCCAGGGTCTTGCGGGTCTGCTTCACCAGCCCGAAGGCTGCCAGTAGCAGCGGCAGCATGGCCCCCACGAGCAGCGCCAGCAGCACGACGATGGCGATCTGGATGGGGCCGGACACGCCTAGCTCTCGTCCTCTGCGGCAGCGGCTTCAGCCGCCTGGGTGGCCACGAGGGACTCCTTATAAGCACCCTTGGCGGCTTCGGTGGCGGCATAGAAAGCCGCGCGTGCGGCCGGCGGGAGCTTGGAGATCTCTTCTCGTCTAGAGGCCATGGAGTCGGTGATCCACGCCCGGGTGTCGGCCCCGGATCGGGGCGCGGTGAGGTAGGCTACCGCCGCGCCGGCGGCCGCGCCGGTCAAAAATGCCAGCATTACATGCGCCGAAGTGAAATCGTTGTTGCTCATGGAATGGTACCTCCTCCAGAATTTCTTCGTTGTTGATGGGGAGACTATATCAAACTGTGGTCCACCACACAAAGCGGTGTTATTTCGCGTGGCCTTCGGCCGTCGGGATAGTGATATCGGTCGTCAGTAGCTGTAGCGGCGGATGGAGATGTTCATGAGCAGTCCGGCGCCGATCATGAAGGTGAGCACCGAGGAGCCGCCGTAGCTCACCAGGGGAAGGGTCACGCCCACGATGGGCAGCAGACCCGAGACCATGCCGATGTTGATCATCACGTGCCAGAAAAACATCACCGACACGCCGATACACACCACCGAGGCGAAGCGATCCCGGGCCGTGCGGGCCAGGTTCACTCCCCACACGATTAGAAACAGGTAGAGTCCCAGCAGAACCACCGAGCCGATGAACCCCCACTCCTCGGCCCAAACGGCGAAGGGGAAGTCGGTCCAGGTCTCGGGCAGAAACCGCAGGTGGGATTGTGTTCCCTGCTGGAAGCCCTTCCCCGTCAGCTCTCCGGAGCCGATGGCGATGAGGGACTGCTTGAGGTGGTAGCCCGCCCCGGTGGGATCGGCATCGGGATCCAGGAACGAGAGGAACCGCCGTTTCTGGTAATCCTTGAGCATTAATGTCCAGGTGAGGGGCGCGATGACCACCAGCGACGACATCAGCACCAGGAAGGAGCGCACCTTCAGCTTGGACATCAGCATCAGCGAAAAGAAGATCAAGATGATCAAAAGGGCCGTGCCCAGGTCCGGCTGAGCCAGAATGAGCGCCACGGGTGCGGACACCAGGGCGAAGGGGGCTGCCAGGTCCTTGAGGCCGCGCCCCTCCACGCGTGGGTCCTGATGCAGGTACTTGGCCAGCACCACGATCACTACAATCTTGATCAACTCAGAGGGCTGCACCCCCAGGGGACCATAGCCGATCCACCGAGTGGATCCCTTGACCCGGCGGCCCACCACCAGCGTCAACAACAGCAGGATCAATCCGCCTGCGTAGATCCAGTAGCCGTAGTGGTTGTATTGCCGGTAGTCGATGGTGGCCACCACCAGGAAGGCCGATGTGCCCAGGATGAACCAGTAGATCTGCTGCAGGAAACGCCCCGACACGCCGCTTCCGGAGGCCGAGTACAGATTGAGCAGCCCCACGCCGGAGATGGCGCCGATGAGCAGGAAGATGGTCCAGTCCAGCTGGAAGCGTATCCCCCCCATGGGGCGGCCCATGGGCTGACCTGGGAAGATCATCGGATCCTCCTTCCTTGGCCCGGACGGTTGGACTTGGGGCGTACCTTGGCGAAGTAGTCGCGGACGATACGCATGACGATGGGGGCGGCCACCTTGCCCGCGGAGCCGCCGTGCTCGATGAGCACCACCACCGCGATCTCCGGGTTGTCGGCGGGTGCGTAGGCCGCGAACCAGGCGTGGTCCTCGAAGCGCCACCAGTCCCGCGGATCCCGGGACTTCCTCTCCCGCTTGATCACCTGGGCCGTGCCGGTCTTGCCCGCTACTGACAGCCGTCCGTCCCAGGCATTGTGGGCCGTGCCTCCAGGCTCATTCACCACGCCCCGGAGCCCGGCCTTGACCAGGCGAAAGGTGCGGTCTGACACCTGCACCCGGCGTCTGAGCACGGGCGGGTAGCGCCGCACGGTCTTGCCCTCGGAGGTCTCCAGCCGCTGCACGATCTGGGGCAGGTAGAGCTTGCCGCCGTTGGCGATGGTCGCGTAGGCCATCGCCAGCTGCAGCGGGGTGGTGGTCACGTTGCCCTGGCCCACCGATGCGTTCAATGTGTGGCCGATGCGGAACCCGTCGGGCATGTTCTTGGCGTACCACGCCTTGGTGGGGATGAAGCCGCCCCGCTCACCGTTGAGCCCCAGTCCCGTGGGCGTGCCCAGCCCGAAGTCCCGGGCATAGCGGGAGAGGCGGTTCATGCCCACCCGTTGGCCCAGGGTATAAAAGTAGATGTTGCAGCTCCGCACGATGGCGCTGTGAAAGTGCATGGGGCCGTGCTTGGAGGTGCAGCGGAAGGCCGATTTGCGTCCGTACTCGTGGTAGCCCTTGCAGAAGATGTACTCGTGGGTGTTGGCCAGCCGCTCCTCCAGGGCCGCGATGGCGGTGATCACCTTGAACGTGGAGCCCGGGAAGTAGCTGCCCATGACGGTCTTGTCGAGCATGGGGTGGTAGGGGTTGTCGTAGAGCTGGCGGGCCTGCTCCCTCGAGAGGCGGCTCGAGAGCATGGCCGGGTCGAAGGCGGGCTTGGAGGACATGGCCAGGATCCGTCCGGTATTGACTTCCACCACCACGGCTGCCCCCGCCGGGTGCCAGCGCAGGGAGCTCTCCACGATGCGCTGCAGATCCAGATCGAGGGTCAGCACCAGGTTCGATCCCGTCCGGGGACGCTGCCGTCGCTTGGAGGGCGGTCCCAGAAGGCGCAGGAGCCGCTTGTCATTTTGACGCCGGCCCCGGACGTCCACGATGAATCGCTCGAAGCCCGGCTTACCGCGTAGGTAGTACTCCCACTGGCGCTCGATGCCGAACCGGCCGATCTTGTTGCCGATGCGGTAGCCTTTGAGCCGCCGGATCTCGGCCCTTGAAACCTCGTTGACGTAGCCCAGGGTGTGGGCGGCCAGGTTGCCATAGGGGTAGCGTCGCTTCCACTCGGTGAGCACCCGCACCCCCGGTAGCTCGAAGGCGTTGGTCTCCAGGCGGGCGCGCTGGTCCCAGGTGATGGCCGGCACCGCCAGCAGGGAGAAGGCGCGGCGGTCTCCCTGGGCGCCCAGGATCTTCTTCTGGATGTGCCGGCTCTGCTCATCGTCCAACTTCAGATACTTTTTGAGTTTTCCAAAGGCCTCGGGGGGAAAGTATCGGGGCACGATGTAGACGTTGAAGTTGATCTCGTTGTCCACCATCACCCGACCCCGGCGGTCCATGACCACGCCACGTTTGGCCTTGAGGGTGACCCGACGGATCATCAGGTTGTGGGCCTGGTCCCTGTAGTCGCGTCCCTGAATGAGCTGCATCTGCACCAACCGGCCCAGCAATACCCCGAAAGAAAGGACGATGAAGACCGTCATCCAGCGGTATTTTTTGAGAAACGACGACTGTTCCGGGCGGACCTGCATCAGCGGAAGACCCCCTCGGTGGCCGCCTCACGGGCCACGCGTCGATCCATGCGCCACAGGAAGTAGAAGTACGGCGCCGCCAGGGCCGCGGTCATGGCCGCCTCCGCCGGAGCCACGCTCAGGGCGGACCAGCTACCCCGGGGCGGCAGGGCCACGTGAATGGCCACGGCGAGCACAGCGCAAAACAGCGAGGCTGCGAAGGCGATTCCCACCTGGGAGAAGCGTCCCTGGACATACAGCCGCGCCGAGAGGCCGCGCACGGAGAAGTACACGATGAGCAGCGCCAGGATGTAGGTGCCCTTTGGGGCGCCGGCCAGCAGGTCGGTCACGTAGCCCAGGGCCGCGGCGCAGGCGGCGCCCGATGAGTAGTTTCCCCGGACGCCGAGGGCCAGATACAGGGTCACCAGCACCGGGATGGAGGGCAGCGGTAGCCATGAAGGCAGGACCCGTCCGATGGGCGCGAGCACCACCATGGTGAGAAACCCCGTCAGGAGCATGGTCGAGAGGCGCATCATGGATACGGCCCCAGTCCCAGGCGGTCGCGGTGCGTGCGGCGGCCCCGATCCACCCTGGGCGGCGGCGGGGAGATGACCACGAGCACCCGGGTCAGCTTGCCGAAGTCCACGGGGGGGCGCACCAGGACCCGGGGATCCTCTCCGGGGATGCGCGTCACGCTGAGGATACGTCCCACGGGCAGCCCCGCTGGAAAACGTCCGTCCACACCCGAGGTGACTACCAGATCCTCGGCGGCCACCTTGGCCTTGGCGTCCAGGTGGGAGATCCGCGCCACGAAGCCCTTGTCCCAGCCCAGTCCTCTCAGGATTCCGCGGGCTCCGGTACGAGGTACGCGCACGTCGATGCGGCTCGCGGCGTCTACGGTGAGCTGCACCATGGCTCGGCCGATACGGGGCTTGCGTTTGAGTCGCTTGTAGCGACGACGATAGCGACGTTTCTTGAGCTGCTGGGCCACGGGGCAACTGATACGCTCTGTTCCGTCCAGCTCATAAAAGAGCACGCGGCCCACTACACCCTGGGGAGTCACCACCGGCGCGCCGCACCCTACGTCCGTGTGCTTGCGGTCAATGACGATCCCGATGACGCGGAACTTGTCGGTGTCGATACGGCGCCGCACCACGTTGGCCGGCAGCATCTCCGCGGCGGAGTCGGCCATGTAGGCGCGGAACCGGTGCAGCAATCGCCCGCGCTTCGACACAGCCGCCAGGTAATGGTTGTTGGCGTCCAGGGCGGCGTTTTCCTTCTCGAGGCGCACGTTCTCTTTTTTGAGATCCACCCGGTAGAGGTATTTTCTCCACACGCTCATCCAGGACTTGAACACGGCCAGGAAGGAGCGCTCCAGAGGTTTGGAGACCTGGTAAACGATCCGGTCCACCCGATTGCGCTGCAGCTCATCCTTGGCGTTGGCTGTGTAAAACATCCACACCACGATCAACAGCACAACGCTCACGATGGCGTCCCGGATGCGACGGCGGTTCATGGGGCGGCCCTCTTTTTCGCGGGGCGCGCTGGTGGGCTCCCTTCGGACCTGATCGGCCGTGTGGTGGCCAGGTAGACCGTGGTCTGTTGTGCGGCCGATACGATCGCCTGTACGTCCACCACCTGGTAGCGGCCCTTGAGTCGCTTAGATACGTTGGTAATGCGACCCACGAAGAGATCCCGCGGGTACCGGCCACCCATTCCAGAGGTCACCAGGAGATCACCTACGCGCACCTCGTCTCTTGGAGAAAGGTACTCCACCCGGCCGGTCAATCTTCCCCCGCGACCCTTGCCCCGCAAGGCACCCCGGCTGCCCGTGCGGCGCACCACCACCTCCACCCGACTCTGAACGTCGTCTAAGGCCAGCACGTCGGCGTAGCGGCCATAGACCCGCTGCACCCGGCCCACCACGCCGGCGGGGACCGCCACGGCCTGGCCGGGTTTCAGTCGTACCCCGTGGTCCCTCAGGCGGATCTTGAGTACCTGAAAGAAAGGTGACACGCCTCGGGCGACCACGTCGGCGGCGAAGGTACGCAAGGGCGGGGTGATCGTGAAGCCCAGCTCCCGCTCTCGCTCTCGCCCCTTCGCTGCCCAGACCTTCAGAATTTCGTTGTTCTCGCGGAGCTCCAGGTTGCGGTGGCGGAGCGTCTCATTCTTGGGGTCGAGATCCCGCAACCAGATGTGGTGATCCCAGACGTTGACCACCACGCCCACGCCCGCCACCATGGTCTGCTGGAGACCGCTTGAGATCCGCAGCACGAGGCGGTCGACGAAGTTGAGCGAAGAGGGTGTGCCGACGTTGCCGTACAGCAGCACCACGGGCACCGCGAAGAGCAGGACCGACAGGCTGAGCTCACGCGCGCGTCGAGAGAGTAGCATGGCGGTACCGCTACTGGAGGGTGAGCTCTCGGAGGTTCTTCAGATCGTCGAGGGCGGCGCCGGTGCCCAGCACCACGGCGTGCTCCGGGTTGTCCGACAACATGACCGGCAGGCCGGTCTCTTCGCGCAGCAGGATGTCCAGGTTTCGCAGCTTGGCGCCGCCGCCCGTAAGCACGATGCCCTTGTCGGCGATGTCGGCTGAGAGCTCTGGGGGCGTTCGCTCCAGCACCAGGCGGCACGCTTCAACGATGGCGTTGATCGGTTCGGCCAGGGCGTTTCGGATCTCGTCCCCGTCCACCACGAGACTGCGGGGTACTCCGGCCACCAGATCCCTTCCCTTCACTTCCATCTTCAGCGGCTCCTCGGTGGGATACGCCGTCCCTATGGTGATCTTCACCTGCTCGGCGGTCTGTTCGCCGATGAGCAGGTTGTACTTGCGCTTCATGTGGGACTGGATGGCTTCGTCCATCTTATCGCCTCCGATGCGCACGGACCTCGAGAACACGATGCCCGTCATGGAGATAATGGCCACCTCGGTGGTCCCGCCTCCGATGTCCACGATCATCGAGCCCATGGGGTCGTTTACGGGCAACCCGGCGCCGATGGCGGCGGCCATGGGTTCCTCAATGAGGTAGACCTCCCGGGCGCCGGCGGCCAAGGTGGAGTCCCGGACGGCGCGTTTCTCCACCTCGGTGATACCAGAAGGTACACAGATGATGACCCTGGGCTTGACCAGAACCTTGCGGTTGTGGGCCCGGGTGATGAAGTAGTGCAGCAGGGCCTCGGTGATCTCGAAGTCGGCGATGACGCCGTCTTTCATGGGACGGATGGCCGAGATGTTGGCGGGGGTCCGGCCGAGCATGTGCTTGGCGTCGGTCCCCACAGCCACCACCTTGCGGGCGCCCAAGGCGGTGCGCTGCACGGCCACCACCGAGGGTTCGTGACTCACGATGCCGCGACCCTTGAGGTAGGTCAGCGTCGTGGCCGTTCCCAGGTCGATGGCCATGTCATTGGAGAACAGGCCGTAGAACCAGTCGAATAGCATTGCTCAGACACTCGCTTACGCGGCCCGAGCCGCGGTCCGATTTCGGGAAAAGCACCCTTTTTCAGTGGGTTACCCAAAACCAGGGATCAAGGGATATCATGCGTTTACCCTGAGTTCAAGGGATATTCTTTCCCCCCCAACGTTAGGCATTGATATTGCCTAGGTGCTGGGCTACCATCGCCAACCTTTCCGGGCCAGGTTTGGTAACTGCACGGATTTACGAGGTCAAGCCCCCATGGCAATGGAACAATTACGTCAGCAGTCTCGAAGTTTCCTCATCTGGTTTCTGTTCGCGATCATTATTTTGTCCTTCATCGTTACCTTTGGGCCTTCTTCCATGCGCTTGTCGTGCGGCGGAAGCACCAAGGCGGGCGCCATCGAGGGTCGCGACCTGACCATGGCCGATAAGAGCTTCGCTCTGCGTCTGGGGATGCACCCCCAAGCTCCGGCCACTTTCCGGGCCAACGTTTACGATCAGCTGCTCAAGCGGGAGATCCTCGCGGCGGAGGCCGAGCGCATGGGGATCCAGGTGTCCGAGAAGGAGATCACCAACATGATCGCCAAGCGGCGGCGGGTGTATATCCTTGGGCAGGCTGCGGATCTTGCCAACCCCATGCTCAACGCCTGGCCTAGGGTTCGGGACGCCGAGGGCAAGCTCGTGCCCGCTCCGAACTACTATCACGACCGGTTCAAGCGCTGGGTGCGGTTCTCCCTGGGCATGAAGATCTCGGCGTTCATCGAGCAGCAGCGAAAGGAGCTGCTCGCCCAGCGGGCCATGGAGATCATCTCCAACGGCGTTATCGTCACCGACCGCGAGGCCATGGCGATCTTTGAGTACCGGAACCACTCCCTGGAGTTGGAGTTCGCTCGGTTCAAGGTGGAAGATTTCAAAAAGGGGCTGCTGGTGGACCGCAAGGACACCATGCGCTGGCTCGCCCTTCCCGAGAACCGCAAGAAGGTGGACGCCCTTTATAAAAAGACCAAGTGGAAGCTTACGGGCCTGGCCCACGAGCGGCGTATACGCCACATTCTGCTGAAAGTGGACGCCAAGGCCACCGACGCCGACAAGAAGCTGGCCATGAACAAGCTCACCAAATTGCGGCTCAGCCTGGAGAAGGCGACCGTGGACTTTGCCAAGATGGCGCAGCTTCTGTCCACTGACGAGGCCACCAAGGCGAGCGGGGGAGATCTGGGCTGGCGAGAGAAGTCCAAGATTGGCTACGGCAAGGAGTTCGCCGAGGCGGTGTTCAAGCTCAAGCCCATGACTGTCTCGCCCATCCTCAAGACCGAGACGGGCTATCACCTGGTGCTCGTGGAGGGTGACCGCAAAGGGGACGTGAAGTTGGAGGCGGCGCGGGTGTGGCTCGCCGAACAGATGCTTTTGGAGACTACCGCCAAGACCAAGGCGATGAATCTGGCGAAGCTGGCCCTGGGCCGGCTCACCCGGGGGAAGTCCATGGCGGAGGTGTTCCCGTCGGTTGACGGCGAAGTGCCCCCCGAGGACGAGGACTCCGAGTCCACGGCTCCGTCCAAGGAGCCCAAGCCCGTCGTGCCCAAGCGGTGGCATCCGCTGCTGCCCTCGGCCGAGCAGGCGGAGGTGAGGCGTACGGATACAACCATCGGCAAGGTGGGCAAGGTCAAGGGGCTGGTGAAAAAGGTCTGGGCCCTCACCGAGGCCGATCCGGTGCTATCGCAGGTGCTCACCATCCCCGGCGTGGGCACGGGCCTGGGGTCTCTGGTCGTGGTGCGGCTCAAGTCCAAGACCGTGCCGGACAAAAAAGAGTTCGAGTCCAACAAAGAGGCGATCCTGCTCGAGCTCCTCGAGGTCAAGAAGGACGACGCCGTGAAGCGGTGGGTCTACGCACGCTGCGAGGCCCTGCGCACGGCCGGTAAGATCAAGCTCGAGAAGAACATGAGCGACATCGAGTACTACGCGGGCAAGGGTGAGAAGCGGAAGAAGCAGATCTTCAAGTACGTCCCCTGCCAACGCCTCCAGCGCTTCGGCCGTCGCCCAGGAGATCCCTCCATGTAGCGGTCAGAGCGCCTAGGGACAATCTTCGAGTGGGGGCTAAAGCGAACGGAGGGCTTAGGGCCCGCTCGGATATTAGTTGTCCAGTTCAGGGCGTTGAGGCGCCCGGCTCGCGAGGCACGACGAGGCGCATACTTATTGATATGCAACGAGAAGTAACGAAGCGAGCCGGGATGCATCGGCGGCCTGAGTGATCAAGTAATATTCGATCGGGTCCTTACCGTTTCTTTTTGCCTAGGAGGCGTCGAAACCAGGAGGTGCCGCGATAGACGCGGGAGGCGATCTCCAGGATCTCGTCTGAGGACAGCCCCGTGACCGTGGCCCTGGGGGATCCGCCTATGTCGGCCGCGCCGCCCCAGAGGTTGGCGCCGGAGTCGGATTGGGCGATGGCCTCGGGGTCCCGGGCGTTGAGGGCCTGGTACAGGGCCACGAGATCTCGCGACAGGAAGGAGTCCACCTGCTTGAGGGTGTAGCGATCCGCGCCGGTCTGCAGGATGATCACCCCAAGGGCCTTTCCGAATAGCTCCCGCAGTCGGGCCTCCACCTCGTAGATGCCTCCGGTGGAGCGGCAGAGCACCAACTGCTTGTCGCCCTGGATGTCTCGGGTGGACATGACCTCCACCTGGGCCCGCTCCCGGAGCATGCCGGCGTCGGCGAGGGTGGCGTCGATGGCCGCCAGTCGGTCACAGGCGTAGTCCACCATGTCCAGGTTGGCCCACGTTCCCGCCGACCTGTGCTCTCGCTCCGGGATCATCAGCTGGTCCAGCCGTTCCTTCTGGACGTCGTACTCCTCTTCGGAGAGCCCGGTCAGCACGGCGTACTCCAAGCCGTGGGAGTCGATGACCCCCTCCACATGCAATAGCGGCATCACCGCGCGCAACAGGGTGGCCTGATCCGCCAGCACGTCCTGGTGGTTCATGAAGAGCCACGCCGCGAACAGCGCGTCCAAATCGGGCTGGTTTACGAACAGGCGCCACTCGCCCTCGCTCACGGGCAGCCCCTTGAGGAGCATCACCGCGGCTTGCTGGCAGGTGGCCAGGGTGAACGGGCGCACGCAACCGTCGTGGTGATCCAGGGAGTACTGCCACCGCTCGTTGTCCAGGAAAGGGGGGCCGCCAAAGGAGCCGTCCAAGAAGATGGTGTGCTCCGGATACTGCTTCCGGTCCTCCTCGGTCACCGTGAGGCCGGGCACGACGTGGAGTTGGATATTCCGGGAGTCGTCGGCCACGATGAATCGCCCCGTGTCCCGGTCCACCGCCCGATACCGACTGAGCACCACGGTTCCCATCTCGGCGGTAGTGGTGGGCGCCTCGGTGGTGACGTCCGTCTCGGATGACACCGGCGGTGCTGACGACAATAGCGAATCGGACGACATCCGCGGTGCGGTGGGGTCCTTGCGCTCGTTGTCTTTGGATTGGTTCTCTTCGGCCATGAGCCACGATTATACCGATTCGAGCCCTAGTGGATAGCTGAGAATGGTCCGGGCCGCTAGTATAAAAAAACCGGCGAATATCAGATGGTTCTGATTTGTTGGGCGGCGAGGATTGACGCGTCACGTGGATTGGGGATGATGAGGGCCCACTGTTTACGGAGCGTCAGCCATGTCCGATCGCCTTTCTTGGGACGACTACTTCATGTCCATAGCCCGCATGGTCTCCACGCGATCTACCTGTCCTCGCAAGTCGGTGGGGGCGGTACTCGTGCGGGATCACACGATCTTATCCACTGGCTACAATGGCTCCGTCCGCGGCCTGGCCCACTGCTCCGAAGAGGGGTGCATGATGGAGGACGACCACTGTGTGGCGACCATCCACGCCGAGGCCAATGCCATTATCCAGGCGGCCAGAAACGGCGTCATGGTCGACGGTTCTGAGTGCTACGTTACGGCCAGCCCCTGTTGGAATTGTTTCAAAATGCTCGCCAACACCGGCGTCAAGCGGATCGTCTATGGAGAATTTTACCGGGACGAGCGAGTTTTCGAGGTGGCGGCCAAGCTGGGCATCCGGATGGAGGAGGTGGCTCCTTGCGACGTCTGATGTTGTTAGCGACTACCGTCGCGCTTTCCTGCAGCGTCCCCGTTGGACCGACGAACCCCACCCCCTCGCCCGGGGCTCCCAGGGTGCGACCCCGACCTGATGCCTCGCCGCGAGCTCGTCGCCCTCCACCGCGGCGACCGCCTCGCCCCAAGCGATGGCACGCCCAGCTTCTGGGGCGGGTGCAGGCCGCGCCCATGCAGTTGAAGGGAACCGGTCATGTGACCGCGCTTACCGCCGCCACGGGGGTTCTAGTCACCGCGGCCCGGAACCGGGACGGACCGGGTACCTGGCTGCGGGGCTGGGATGCGCGTAATCGGAAGGCACTGTGGATGCTGAAGGCGCCCGCCTCGGGGGTGGAGCTGCGCCTCTCGGCAGACGGAAAGTCGATGTTGCTCACCACACGCGGAGGAACGAACCACGTGTACCAGCTCGGTGCCAAGCCCAGGGCGTATCGCAAATGGATGCGTAAGCGGGGCGGAAAAAAGGGGCGTACCCAGGGTCTGTCCGCCGACGGCAAGATGCTCATCCGGGGGGACGTGCGGGCTCAGGTGCGCGGCTATACCCTGGATAAGTACAAGATGAAGTGGCTCCTCAAGGGGGATCGGGTGATGGTGAGTCGGGACGGCCGGGCGGCGGCCGTGGTCCGGGGAGAGCAGGTGCGGTTGGTGGACGCGGTGACCGGCCGGGGCTTGGGCAAGTCGTGGAAAGTGGACGGGACCCTGGTGGCTCTGGCGGTCCATTCCCGTGGTCGCTGGGCTCAGGTCTCGCGAAGGGGCAAGGTCTGCGAGCTGCGCGTGACCGGCCTTTCGCCCCGGAGTGTGGACTGCACGAGGGACGTGTACCTGGCCTGGTCCCCGGCGGGCACCCTGTTGGGGATCGCCGGCTACGGCGTGGCCATGGTGATCAGGGCGGCGGACGGTCGGGTGTTGATGGCGAAACGGGCCCGCTCCTGGGCTCCTTTCCGCCTGGCCTTTCCCTCGGATACCACCTTCGTATTGGCCAACGAATTCGTCGGGCAGCTTTCCTTCTACCGCCTCGTCAAACGCTGATCCATCAGGGACTTGGGGTCCACGTTTCCCAGGGAGGCCAGGAGGCTGGAGCGGATGTGCGGGTGGTCCGCGGCCAGCTCCAGTAACAGGTGCTTGATGGCCTTGCGCTCGGAGTCCATGGACACGTCGCACAGGGGGCAGGCCGAGTCTACGGTTTGGAGCTCGCGCGCCCGGGCGTACGCCGCCACCTCGGCCTCGAAGCAGCTCAGCAGTGGGCGGATCACCACCGGACCAGCGTCCGTAGGACCCTGGTCCTTTGGCTCAAGGCGCGGAGCCATGGCGCGGATTTGGCCCGAGAAGAACATGTTCATCAGGACCGTCTCGATGGCGTCGTCGCCGTGGTGCCCGAGGGCGAGGCGGTTGAAGCCCAACTCGGCGGACACGCGATAGAGCACCCCCCGCCGGAGCCGTGAGCACAGGGCGCAGGGCGCCGCCTTCCAACCCAGACCCTGCATGGTCTCCAGGATGTCGGCGTCCACGCGAAAGGACTCCACGCCCCGCTCCGCGGCGAAGCTCGCCACGGAGGCGGCGTCGAATCCGACGAATCCCGGCTGCACCACGATGGCGGCGAGGGTGAACTTTACCGGCGCCTTGGCCTGGAGTCTGAGCAGCACCTCCAGGAGGGTCGCCGAGTCCTTGCCGCCAGAAAGCGCGCAGAGCACGCGGTCTCCCTCCTCGATGAGCCCGAAGTCGGCAATGAGGCGACCCGCGCTGCGACACAGTCCCTTGAGCAGACGACCGGCCTGGCTGCGGCGGGGTGGACGGTACAGTGGCCAAAGGGAGCTGTCGGCCTGGGCGACCCGTGTAGCCGGCGGGCGCGAGCAGGATCCCTCGTCGCTCATTTGGGTCCGCCTTCGGCTGGGTCCTTGTGGCTCCTGGCGCAGCGGAAGCCGATGGAGGGATCCCAGGTGGCCGCAAACTGGCGTGCAGTGGGTGCCAGGAGTCGGGAGCCGGGCACACACTGAAAGGAGCAGCCCCGCACACCGTGGGTGCGACCGCGACGGGGACCCTGGGGGTCTTGGCCAGGGCTGTGGCGGTAGTAGCCCAGGGCGAACCAGTCGGCCACCCATTCGCTGACGTTCCCCGTGAGATCCTCCACGCCCATGCCGCTTCGATCCCGGGGGCTGGTGCCCACGGGGCGTGTCCCTCCTGCGCCACAGCCGAGGCGAACAGGGCTCTGGGCGCTGGCCAGGATCGCGTAGGCGCAGGTGGCTCGAGCGCGGAGCCCGGTGGCGGCACGAGTGTCCCGGGCGGCGTGCTCCCATTCGGCCTCCGTGGGCAGGCGGCCGCCGGCCCAGCCGCAATAGCGTGAGGCCTGGCGCCAGGTCACACAGTTGATGGGGTGCGTCCGGTGGCCGGATCGATTCCAGTTGCAACGTCGGCGGGTGGGATGACCCGCGGCATGGGCCACGGGCTTCGGGCAGCGACCCGCTGCCACGCACCGGGAGTAACGCTCCACGGTCACCTCGTGTCTGTCCAGGGAGTACGCCGACAGGCAGATCCGGTGGGAGGGGCGTTCGTCGGAGTAGTTTTTGCGCGCACCCATGACGTAGCAAGCAGATTTCATGGGGATTGCCTGGGTCTTAGGAGTCGTGTGGACCACCTTGCCCGGAGAGGTGTCGGCGGGCCCGGTGGACCAGACCGCCCAAACCCCGAACCCCGCCAGGATCCAGATCCACCGCGCGATGGGTTTGCCTGTCCAGAAACTGGATGAATCTTGAATTGGGGCCCTTAGGTTCATTTGTACAATAGGGAAGTTGTCTTTGATCTGTATATACGCCATATCATAGCCTTAGGCAACGCCGCAGGAGCTGATACAGCGGTGGCCGTGAGTTGACAGGTTCTGTAATCAGTGTATTCTGACTAACACATATGACGCTTTTAAGTAGACTTACCGGGTTGGCTCAAAGTGGGTCTGTCCAGACCTTTGCCCGGCAGGTTGCCGGGATCTACCTGCTGGTCAGGATCCCCGACAGCCAATCTCTGGGCTTCTCCACCCGGGTGGGATCTCCCTCCAACCTGGATCTGGTGAAAACCATACGAGACGGCAACAAGAAAAAGATTAGCGGCGACCTCCTGGTGCGCGTAGAGAAATCTGACCGGAACTCCTGGAAGAGTCGCATTAGCGTAGGTCGGGCCCCGAACAACGACGTCGTGCTCCGCCACGATAGCGTCTCGAAGCTGCACGCCCATTTTTTTGTCCGGGCCGGGGCGAAGGGCGCGTCGGCGCAAGAGGAGCTGGTGCTCTGCGACGGAGGATCGGCCAATGGCACCCTGGTAAATGGCCGGACCGTGGAGGAGGGCGAGGACCAGGCAGCCACCGTGGTGGTCGGGGATCGCATTCTCTTCGGCGAGGTGGAGTGCGATCTGCTTGACGCCGCCGCGCTGCACTCCAGGCTCCTGCGCCTGGTTGTCCACAGTGACTTCTAGTTCCTCACCCCCGGGTATCTACCCCGACAGGATAGGATCGTTCCCCCGTTGGGCGCTGTCGTGCTAAGCTGCCAACCGCCTGGAATGAACGACCGGTGGTTCGACAGCAAGTGTGGTTCATGGATTGAAAGGACGGGTCGATGCTTCGCACTACGTTTTTTTTGACGATGACCGGGGTGTTGGTGCTGGCGGGATGCCGTGGTGACAATATTGGTGGAGCTTGCCTGGATCCTGACGGGGACGGCCATGGCGTCGGCATGACCTGTCTGGGCGAGGACTGTAGTGAGGCGGACAACCTGTGTTGGGAGGGGGACTGCTGCGACCAGATCGACTGTTCGGATGCGGACGATGACGGCTATGGGGTGGGTTTGGATTGCCGCGGCGCCGACTGCGATGACACCGACAACGGGTGCTGGGAGGGGAGTTGCTGTGGCACGGTGGACTGTGTGGACTCCGATGGGGATGGCTATGGCGAGGGCGTCGATTGTCAGGGCACCGACTGTGACGACTTGAGCGACCAGTGCTGGGCCGAGGGAGATCCCTGCTGCGGCACGGTGGACTGTATTGACGCTGACGGCGATGGCTACGGTGATGGCTATGGTTGTCAGGGCCCCGACTGCAACGACGCCGACAACCAGTGCTGGGCCGGGGGAGATCCCTGCTGTGATATCTGTGTAGACGCTGACGGCGACGGCTATGGGGTGGGCAACTTGTGCTTGGGCCCGGACTGTGACGACAGTGACTTTCTGTGCTGGGATTCATCCGATCCGTGCTGCGGCGGCGTGGACTGCGTCGATCCCGACTTAGATGGCTACGGCGTGGGCGCCGATTGCCTGGGACCCGACTGCAACGAGCAGGATGGTAACTGCCACACCCCGGGGGACGAGTGTTGCGGGGTTGGCCAGTGCTTTGACCAGGACGGCGATCTGTATGGCATGGGTCCGGGCTGCCTGGGCACCGACTGTAACGACAGCGACGCCACCTGTTGGGCCCAGGGGGACCCCTGCTGCAACGTCCCGCAGTGCAGCGACAATGACGGTGACGGCTACGGCACGGGGTTGGGTTGTTTGGGTCCGGACTGCGACGACAACGACATTAGCTGCTGGGCCGGACTCTGCTGCCCGACGACGGTGACCGGCCAGGTGGGCGACGCCTGCGCCACTGCAACCCAGTGCGGCGGGATCACCGACGGCACCGCGGAGTGCCTCACGGACATCTCGGGCTACATCAACTTTCCGGGAGGCTACTGCACGGGCAGCGGCTGCACGCCGGGAAATGTCTGTGACAGCCAGGGGGGCATGTGCGTCGACATCATGGGCTACGTCCAGTATTGCCTCGATCCGTGCAACACCGTTGGCGAGTGCCGTTCGGCCGAAGGTTACGTTTGCGGCCAGATCCCCCAAAGCGCGCCCGGGGATCCCTCCTACTGTCTCCCTCCGGGCATGCCCTGAGTGTACCTCCGGAGCTTCAACCCGGAGTACTGAGCACGTCCTCGTAGGCCTCCAGGGTCCGGGAGACGTACGCGTCGGCCGAGAACTCGGTGTGGGCGCGGATCCGGCCGGCCCGCCCCAGCCCTTGGCGAAGGTCGTCGTCTAACAGCAACCGGGAAAGAGCCTGGGCCAGCGCTTCGGGGTCCGCCGGAGGCACCACCAGCCCGGTCTCGCCATGGCGGACCACCACCGAGGTGCCTGTGCCCAGCTCCGTGCAGACCACCGGGAGGCCTGACGCCATGGCTTCCACCATGACCAGTCCGAAGGCCTCGGACGGGAGATGCGACGGCAGCACGAACAGGTCCGCCGCCTGGTAGGCCGCCGGCAGGACCTCGTCAGCCAGGTGGCCGGCGAAGTGGACCCGCTGTTGGATGTTCAGGTGGCGGCTGAGATCCTCGAGGCGGTGTCGTTCCGGACCGTTGCCCACCAGGACCAGGTTTGCGTCCACCTGGGTCATGGCGTGCAATAGGTATTGCAGCCCCTTGTAGGCCCGTAGTCGACCCACGAAGAGCACCACCGGTCGCGCTGACGTCTGGCCGTCGCTGCTCCAACGCAGTCGAAGCCGCGCGGCGGTGGTGGCGTCGGGGTGGGTGAATGGCTCGAGCCGAATGCCCAGGTGGATCACCTGGCAACGGTCGGTCACCTCTCTCAGGAAGGGCGAGCGACGCATGTAGGGCTCGGAGGTGGGAAAGATGCGGTCCGCCCGGCCCAGTACCCGGCGCAGCATGGGCGCGTAGAGGCGTAGGATGTGTTGTTGGCGTACGACGTCACTGTGGTAGGTGAGCACCGTGCGTCGGGCCCGGCCGAACAGAAGGTTCGCCACCTCCGCCGGAGGAAAGGGCGAGTGGACGTGGGCGATGTCCGGTCGCTCCGTGAGCAGCCGAATGGGCAGGGTGGGAGACAGGGGCGTGGAGGCCAGCTCCACCAGCCGGGATTCCCGCACCACGCGGACTCCGGACAGGATCTCCACCCGGGGTCGCCATCCGCCCGCGGAGACGAGCACGGTCACATCGTGGCCCGCCGCCACCTGGGACTCGGCCAGCAGCTCCACGGTGTTCTCGATACCACCCTTGATGGGAGGATAGGCCTTGTAGAGGTGGAGGATCCGCATCGCGTCAGCAGTACCACGTCCCGGTTGGCCGGGCATCCCCTTCCATAGCAACGTTCATGACCAGTATGTTCGGATCTTCGCGTGCGCCTCTGCGGCCGCAAGAGGAGAGGTGGGTTTGATGTCGTAAGACCCTGATTGCAGTAGACATTCAAACGAATCTTCGCGTTCTAGTGACTGGACCTGGTGGGTTTGTTGGGCTACCTTCGGGCTGCAAAAATGCAGTACGGATTTGAGCTCCGAGGAGCGGTTATGGCCCACGCGACGAAGAAGAAGGTTTCGCACTTTACCTGGCCCGACGCCATGGTGCTTTTGGGTGCGGCCTTGATGTTGTCGGCGGCCGTGTACGAGGGGAACTGGTTTTTCCTGTCGTTGGGCCTGGCCATTGTGGCTGTCATCGTCGTACGCGTGCTGGTTACCAAATGGCTAGTCAAACAACACCTGAACAAAAAGTAAAACAGCGGTCGTGGCCGATGGTGGTCGGGGTGTTGGCGTTGGCGGTGTCGGTCTTCCTGGGCGGAATCACCATGACCGCGGGCTGGATCGCGCTGTTTTTCGTGGGCGCCGACGAGCCGGATCCCAAGAGCGCGCCGGTCGATACGGTGAAGGTGCGCGTGCCGAAGCGGCGGCTGCTGTGGTTGGTCTTTGACGCCATGCGACAGGACGCCGCCTTCGACGCCGCCCTCATGCCCAACCTCGCCGCCCTTCGTCGGCAGGGGACTTGGGGGCTGGCGCGCACGGGCTCCTTCACGATGACCGGAACCTGCGTGCGGGCCATGGGCACCGGCGTCAACCCGCAGCCCACCCACGCCATCCACAACTTCCGGTCGCCGCCGGTGCGTGGGGACTCCCTTTTCCGACGGATCCACCGGGCGGGGCGCCGCATCGTGCTCATCGGGGATCACATCTGGGTGGACCTGTACCGGAACACGGTTCGCAAGAGCTACCCGCAGCCGGATCTGGGTATCAACGACGTGTATCGTACGGATCGCGCGGCCCTCAAGGACGCACGCAAGGTCCTGCCCGGGGGATGGGACCTGGTGGTGATGCACCTGGTGGGCTCGGATCACGCCGCCCACAAGGAGCGCAGCGTCCGGGGGCTCTATCGCAAGAAGCTCGCCGAGTACGACGCGCTGATCCCAGAGCTCCGCCGGCTCATGGGTCCGGACGCGGCGGTGTTGATCGTCGCGGATCACGCCTGTAACTCGGTGGGCAACCACGGCGCAGGAGAGCCCGAGGCCACCCGAGCCCCCTACGTGCTGGCCGGGCCCGGGGTGCTGCCCCTGGGCCGGCGGGACATCGATCAGCTTACCTTCGCCCCCACGGTGACGGCCCTGTTGGGGGTGAGCACGCCCTGGGGAGCCGAGGTGCCGGGCCTGCTCGACGCGCTGGCCGTGACCCAGAGCGTACGAGCGGACGTGGCGTACAACCACGCTGTGGGTCGCCGTGCGCACCTTCGTCATATCCGGGGACGCGGCGCCCCCGAGCTGGATCGTCTGGTGGATCAGGCTGCCCGGGCCCGGGCAGCCGGCCAGCACGGGGTTTCCCGACGTGCCAGCGAGGCCGCCATTGGGCGTGCCACGGCCCTGCGTCTGGACCACGTCAAGTCCAGTCCGTGGCTCTGGCTCGCCGCGCTCAGTCTGTTGCTCTCGGTGCCGTTGCTGCTGCTGGCGGGCGGCGACGCTTTGTCTCGGGCTCCCGGACAGGTCCTGAGCCCGGCCCTGATTACGCTGGGGATATCGGCGGTGGGGATCGTCAGCGTGTTTGTGGTCGCAGCGCGCACCTCCACCCCCCTGTGCGCCGGACTGCTGGCGATTCAGGCGGCGGTGTGGATTCTGGTGAATCGTCGATTTGCCCCGGTCCGCTGGTTGCCCCTGGCGTTGGTGCCTTTTGCCCTGGGGGTGCTCGGTGCCTGGGTGCTGGATTGGCTGAAGCGGCTGCGGTCCGGAGATCCCACGGGGAATCTGTGGCTCGCTGGGCTTGGGCTCGCGCTGCTGTTGGTCGGGCTGGTGTGGTGGGTCCAAAGTGGTCGGCTCCGGCGGGGCATGCGCGACCATCGGTGGCTGGCGACGGGGCTGGTGGCGGCCTTAGCTGCGTCGGCGCTTTTTCTCCCGCTCCCGTTTTTGCGTTGGTGGGGTGGGCGACACCTCGTGGTGGGGATCCTGGGGGGGACCCTGGTGCTCGGTCTGGCGGCCTGGGCGCGGTGGCGGCAGTTGCTCAATTGGCGCATGGCCGTCGGAAGCGTGGTGCTCGCTGTCTCCCTCGCAATGGGCCTGGCCTTCGATTTCGGACGGGGACAGACCGCTAGCACCTGGTTCGCGGTGGCCATCGCCCTGGGGGTGCCCGCCGCGCTGATGGTATTGGGCGGCGTGCGTCTGCGAAGCCTGTTATCGGTGTCGGGGGGCGCGGTGTTAGTGGCCTGGACGGTGGCGCAGCTCCCCCGCCTCGGACTGAATATCACCTACGTCGCCTTCGCCGTGGTGGGCCTGGCCTTCGTGGTGCTTCTTTGGCGGCGTCAGGGCCGTGGTGCGCATCTGGCGCTGTTGTCCTTGGCGCTGCTTCGACTCCTGTCGGTAGACCACGTGGTGGCCGCCACGGCCATTCTGGGTGTCAGCGCGCTGGGGTTGGCCAGCGTCGGACGGCGACCCCGGGGCCTCGCTCTCGCCGGTCTGGGTGTGCTCATGGCCCTGATGGAGCTGGTACTATTTTATCAGCTCGGCCGGGAGTTCGCCTTCGGTACCATAGATGTGCGCATGGGGTTCGTGGGCGGCGGTGAGATCAACCTCGTCCGAATCACCATCATGATCATGCTGGCCAACGCCATCCCGTGGTGGCTGCTGTGGAGCGCCGCGGCGGACCTGACGCCCCGGTCCCCTGCCTGGCTGGACCAACTGCTGGTGGTGCTGCTGTGGATCCTCGCGGTGAAGGTGCTCGGTACGTTCCTGCTCTTCGCGGGCCGGCCCGCCCACTTCTGGTTGATCCACTCCCTCATCCCCTTCCAGTTCTTCGGGATAGCCAACCTGATCATGATCGTATCGGGCTACGGCTTGGCGCGCTCGTTGGCGAGCTTCTCCTGCCAGGCGGCCAGCTCCTCGG
>JAOZUO010000030.1 GCA_029938605.1 Deltaproteobacteria bacterium
TGTGAATATTCGGCGGGTTATGAGCGAAACTAAATAACTTAAGTACGTCCCCCTCCCCTCTCCTTTTCTAGCGCCACCAGTCTGCTCACGCTTCAGCAACGCGCGAAGCAGCTCATCGACGGAGGTCAGTGGATGATGACCGCAGTCGACCATCCCAAACGTGACGCGCAGCTACTCTTCCGACAGTCACCCGTACATCATGCGTCGACGATTCGAGCGCCGCTGCTCATGTTTCATGGCTCCAAAGACATGCGCGTACCGCTGTCGGAGTCCCAACAGATGGTGAAGGCCTTGCGCTCCCTAGGAAAACGCCTCACCTTCGTCGTCTATCCCCACGAGGGCCACGGCTTTCGGCACGCGTCGCACCTCATCGATTTCTATCGACGCATCGAGCTGTTTCTGCATAAGCACCTGGGTGGTCACCGCGAGAGGAAGGGCCAGCTGGCAAAGGGGGTCGTGGTCCATCCCTAGACGCGCGACCTCGTCGAGATCCGGGCGTTGGCGATGGCCGTTCGCCCTGGAAAGCAGATCGTGGATATGAATCATGCTACTATGATTACCTGTCAGACCAACGAAGTTGCCGACACACCTAAAGGCAGAATTCGAGCATTCCGCTTGGGTGCGCCCCGGCTCGACTTGCGGCGCCAACACAAGCTGGGTTAGTCCTCCGGAAGGGCTCCTTGCGGGAACAGGCGATGCCCCTCGAAGATCGTGAGCACTTCGACGGCCTCGTCCCGCACTCGGTAGACAATTCGGTAGGTGCGCCTGAGTACCTCGCGGATGTCCCCTCGGTCCGCGAACTCGGGCACGAGCCGTCCGGCGAGGGGCATTTCGGCGGCGCGCTCGACATCAACGATGAGACGATCCACCCAGCGCATCGCAGCGACAGGATCGTACGCAGCGATGTACTCACCGATGGCCGCGAGGTCGTCCTTGGCCCGGTCGGACCAGTGGATCTCCAACGGCCGGGTTGGCACCCTTTCGTCTCCGCTCATTCGTCGGCGCCCCCACCGAAGCGGCGGCGCATCTCGGCGACGACCTCCTCGTGCGGGGTGACGCGGCCGGCCTCTACATCGGCCAGCCCTTGCTCGACGGCCCTCATGAAGCGGACGTGCTCGGTCAGCTCGTCGTACGCGGCAGGAGAGAGGAGCACGGCGGCGGCCTTGCCGTTCTGGGTGATGACCACCGGCTCGGAGCTCTCTCCCAGGCGGCGCAACCACTCGGCGGCTTTGGCTTTGAAGTCGCTCACCGGGATGATGTTCTCTGAAATTCTGAGTGGTTGCATGACGCCCTCCGTTCCGGTGGTTCTCAAGAAAGTCTATATTCAGTCCGCCTGTAGGTCAAGTAACGGTTTTTCATCTGGACCTGGAAGTCGGCCATGACCTCCCCGTCTCTTGCCGAGATCTCCCCACACGTTGGCTCCGCGAGCGGCGGCGATCTGGTCCGCCTGAGCGGCGCCGACTTCGCGGACCAGGTAGCGATCTCGTAGTGAGTTCTGGCGGTAGCTAAGCTTCGATCGAAAAATGCGCAGTCCGCAATGCGAGGTGTGTGTTCTGTGTGAATATTCGGCGGGTTATGAGCGAAACTAAATAACTTAAGTACGTCCCCCTCTCCCCCTCAGCGTAGGCTCACATCCGGCGGAGCAGCTCTTTCTTCTTTTCGGCGAACTCATCGTCGGTGAGCACGCCGGCGGCGTGGAGCTCGCCAAGCTCGTGGAGAGCGTCGGCGATCTCGCTCGCTGTCTCCTGGGGCTCCACGACGCCCAGCGCTGCCCTCTTGCGCGCCCGATCTTCCTCGGACCTGGCCACCTTTCGCAGCTGCTTGTCCCGGGCGTTCTCCGCCTTGGGCTGTTGCTTCTTTTTCATTTTGGCCGCGGCCTTGAGCGACTTCTTGAGCGTCTCCTTGAGTGCCTTGCTCAACGCAGGCGTAAAGGAGCGCTTGCACGGATCACAGAAAAACGTCCCCTCCCGGCCGACCATTTGCAGGGTCTTGCCACACCGAGGACAGGGGATCAGCCCCTCTGTGGTACCGAACAGCCGCAACATGGGTGTGGGATCTCGCGGATCATTGGGATGGACGTCTGTGTTCCCTTCAGCTACCAGCAGCACGAACCCCAGAAACAGCCCGATCTCATCACGGGAGAGCAGCCGCAGCAGCAGCGCCTGATCGTCGAGGTGGATCCGACTCCCCAGGCGGCCGTACCCACCACCGACCTGCGCGAGCTCGGTCCAGGGCCGACTGCCGGCGCCCCCTGTGGTCTTCCAGTGAACGCCCCAGGTCGTGACCACTGCGCCCTTGTCGGCGCGGCTCCTGGACGGCGTGTCGTTGACGATGAGCAGCACCTGCTCGCCCACCGACATCTGTGGATAGCTCGCGACATCCCCCAGCATCTCAGCAGGCGCATCGCCCCCCCTCACCAGTCGGGGCCTCAGGCCTCCGATGGCAGAGAGGTGGCTGTCCAGGTACATTTCTGCAAACGCTACCAGCGCTCGCGCGTCCTCTTCGATTCCGTTGTCCTTGGCCATGTTCTCCGGCCTCCCGCAGAGCGATCCTTTAGTTACGTCCCCCAGAGTATCCGGGAATCCCGGGCCGACTCAAGGAGCTGGTTGTGTGCACATGGTGTTCCTCGAAAACGCGACCGCTAGGGCCTCTTCAGCTCGGTGGTCTCTTTCTTACTGCGGCTGTACAGGGTGAGTTTTCGGGCTTTGCGCCGGTAGGTCACCTTGTCAGTGATGCCATCGATGGACATGGACAGCTGCTTGCCCTTGACCTTGTAGGTCCCGACTTTGGTGCGGGTCTTACCCTCATGGGTGAAGCTGATGGTAAGCTTTCCACCGGACTTGAACTGCACGATGATCTCGATAGTAAAGGGCACGAGCTTGAGGTGTCCGTTGGTCTCCACCGAGACGACCTCCCACTTGCCGATCAGGTCCTTGGCGCCGGCGTGGGCCTCGGGGGCTGCGAAGACTGTGAGGACAACCGTCAGAAGCAGCGCGAAGCCGGTACAGAGCAGTGTCTTCTTCATGAGGAGGCTTTTCTCCGTCGGCGGGTGTACTTGCGGATTGAACGTCGGGATCTGAGATGATTCAGCATGAGATGCTCGTTCTATCACAGTCCAATGCTCGTCATCTCCACTCCTGCACCGATGTCAGATCTTCTGGGTCATCAGGAGCAACTGGTTGGGATTCCTTCGTGCTCATCTGGGCAGTCCAAAGAGGTTCCGAGCGCTGCACCAACATGATTCTCAGGGAGTTGCGTCACAGGTGGGATCCACGCTGCAGTCCGGATCGTCACAGTCGATAAGATCGTCGAAGTCATCGTCTCCGTTGTTGCCACAGAGCTCGACGTAGGCGCTCCCCTCCCACCGCAAGCGTGGCAGTCGCTTTAAGGCGTTGGGAAACAACAGCATCCCCCGGCGACGGGGGCCGTAGCGGAGATCGCGCACGTACCACTGCTCGACCTGGTTGTCGGGGCCCTGGTGCTCGGGCGCCGGAGTGATCTCCGTCCACCGGAGACCGTCATACTCCCACACCTCAGCCGGGTTGCCGCGCACCAGGAAAACCGTCTTGCGGCGATGGGCGTCGTACGCCAACAGAAACTCGCTTCCCGGCCTGAAAAAGGTAGGCGGATTCTCCGCGAACACCTCCACCCACTCCACTCCGTCGAACTCCCAGGTATCCACGGGCTCGTCGTCGGAAGCCGGCGAATCCCAGGTATCCCGTCCACCTCCCACGAAGATCACCCGCTGTCGGTGGCTGTCGTAGGTGAGGGCCCCGCGGCCGCGACGGTCTGGGGCCTGCACGTCCGTCCGTCGGGCCCAGTTCACACCGTCATGCTCCCACAGGTGCCACACGCTCCCCTGGGCTCCTGCTGACGCTCCCACCATCGCCAGCGTACGACTGCGCGCGACATCGTAGGTCAAAATGTTCGCCCAAAGTTGACTCGGGATCTCGAGCAGCGGGGGAGTCGCCTCCCATTGTGTGCCGTCGAAGCTCCAGGACTGCTCCCAATAGTTTGCCCACATCACCACACGCTCCGCCGAGGCGTCGTAGACCATGGTCCCACCAAGGTTGCACGTGGGGGTCACCACATCGGACCGGAACACCCACTCGCCGTCGATCTCCTCCCAGGTCTCCTGTACTGGAATGACCTCGTGGTTGCCCTCGGCGTCGTACTCGACATCAGAGGCATTGAGGAGCATCACCCAGCGATGACGTTTCCTGTCGTAAGCGACCCAGTAGTCGTTCGCGAAACGCTCCGGCAATGCCACCTCGTCGACGGCCCAGGTGGGATGCTCGGCGACGCAGTCACTGGAGCAACCATCGTGGCTCAACGCGTTGCCATCGTCGCAAGGCTCCGTGCCTTCCCTCAGGCCGTTGCCACAGTCGGGCACCGGCACCGCACAGCCGTAAGTGTCCAGGGTGCACCGGCTGGTGCAGCGCAAGACCCCACCACCCCGGCCGACAGAGTCGCAGGTCTGGCCCCGGAGATCGGCGCCATCACAAATCTCAAAGGCGGGCTGACCGCCGTGGGAACCGTCAGCTACGCCGTCACCGCACACGCCGCAGGAACGCACGTCCAGTTGGCAGTCCGGCAGACAGCGGGCGACGCCGTGGGTAAAACCGAAATCCGAGCATGTGGGCGCCATGTCGGTGCCACGGGCGCACTCCTCTGCTGTGTCCACCACGCCGTCGTGGCAGCGGGGAAGCCGACAGTCGGGCCGACACCGGTCGGGCTCGGTGGCGGAGTGATTCTCCCAGCCGTCGTCGCACTCCTCGCCGAGATCGGGCGCCAATTCGCCGTTGCCGCAGTGGGGAGGGTAGTACACCTCATCCATGTCATCATCTAAATACGGGAACAGACAGCCGCCCAGTAGCAGCAGGCACATTGTGGGCACCCAGAATCAGTGCATGGTGTCTTCTCCTCGTCGGACCAACGCGAAGGGACCACTGCAACATTCGGGCCGGCGCAACGTTATGCTCCATATGCGACTCTGAACGGGCCAGATGACGATTTGCCCCCCGCATTCTGTGGTGGCCCGGATACACCTGTGGCACAAGCACAACACCACGATTGATCTGGACGACCCCAGAGTGTCGTGTACCCGGAGCAGGGAAGGGACGGGAGCAGGGAAGGGACGTACTTAAGTAATTAAGTTTCGTCTGTATCGTTTTGGAAATACTGGAGGAAAGCTGGTCCAGGCTTGATCAAGTGAGTTCCGGCGGTATCTAAGCTTCGATCGAAAAATGCGCAGTCCGCAATGCGAGGTGTGTGTTCTGTGTGAATATTCAGCGGGTTATGAGCGAAACTAAATAACTTAAGTACGTCCCCCTCTCCTGCTCCGGCGGTATCTAAGCTTCGATCGAAAAATGCGCAGTCCGCAATGCGAGGTGTGTGTTCTGTGTGAATATTCAGCGGGTTATGAGCGAAACTAAATAACTTAAGTACGTCCCCCTCTCCCCCCCATTCTGCACCCGCCGCAGGTTCGCACCCCCGCGGGTTCGTACCCCCGCGGGTTCGCAGGTTCGTGGGTTGAAGTCGCAAGCCTTGCCTGATAATGAACCGTACGTGAACACCACCTCCTGCGAATGCGGATCCGGCCGGCCCTTTCCGGCGTGTTGTGGACCTTTCCTTGACGGTGTGGTCCAACCAGTGACCGCCGAGGCTCTGATGCGCTCGCGCTATGTCGCCTACGCTCGACAGGCCATCGACTACCTCGAGACCACCAGCGGCGGGGAGGCCCGGCGGACTTTCCAACGCAGCCAGGTCGCCCACTGGGCACGATCTGCGCGCTTCATCGGTCTCGACGTCATTGCGTGCGAGGCCGGCGGACCAGAGGACTCCGAGGGCATGGTCGAGTTCACGGCGACCTTCGAAGAGCGGGGCCGGGTGCAAAAGCTACACGAACGCTCACGCTTTGCCCGGGAACACGGCGCCTTGGACAGCGCCTGGCGTTACATGGGCTCTGATAGCGCGCGGCCGGTTCGACGCGAGCACTCCAAGGTCGGCCGAAACGCGCCCTGCCCCTGTGGGAGCGGTCGGAAGTACAAACGGTGCTGCGGACGCTAGCGAAGCCATCCCGTAGGTTTCGAGTCCAGCGGCTCAGTCCTTGAAGCTGTCAGCGGAAAGGTGATGCCTCTTCATCAAAGCCGAAAAGTTGGATCTCTTCATGCCAACCGTTGCGGATGCCTGGGATATATTTCCGTGGCAGGCCTTGAGGGCCTTTTCGAGAAAGGCTCGGTGGATGCGTCCGAAGGTCTCGTCCATAACCTGCTTCTTTACGGCATTGAGCTCGTCGACCGTATCCGGGATGGAATCCCCACCCATGAAATATCTGCCTTGCATGTGATTCAACACAAAACCCGGATCCAGTAGTTGCCCGTCAGACATGATTACCAGCCGCTCGACGACATTGCGGAGCTGTCTGACGTTTCCCGGCCAGCGGTAGTCCACCAGCGCCTCCAGGGCTTCGTCCGAAAAGCCCTCGATCCGCTTTCCTGCCTTTCGGCAGAAGTGTCTGAGAAAGTGGTAGACGAGGATCGCGATGTCCTCCGAACGCTCGCGTAGCGGAGGCAGATAGATCGGTATCACGTTGAGGCGATAGAACAGGTCCTCTCGGAAATCGCCCCCATCGACCATCTGCTGAAGATCCTGGTTCGTCGCGGCGATCAGCCGGACGTTGGCCTTCCGGGTGTGACTCGCACCCACGGGCTTATATTCGCGGGCTTCGAGAACGCGCAGGAGCTTGGCTTGAATCTCGAGGCTCAGGTTCGCCACGTCGTCAAGAAACAGCGTACCGTTCTCAGCTACTTCGAAAACGCCTTTCTTCGCCGCCACCGCGCCGGTGAAGGCTCCCTTGACGTGTCCAAAGAGCTCGCTTTCCAACAGATTGGAGGCCAGGGTGCTGCCGTCTATTGCCACGAACTGCCGAGCGGCTCTGTTGCTGTGGGTATGGATAGCTCGGGCAAACAGCTCCTTGCCGGTTCCGCTTTCGCCGTAGATCAGCACCGTTGTGTCAGTGGGCGCCACCCGAACGACCTGCTCAAAGGTCTCGAGCATTCTTGGGTGCTCACCCACGATGTTGTCAAATCCGAACTGGTCGATGAGTTGTTCGCGAAGGGCCAGGTTCTCTTCGGTGAGTCGCTTCAACTTGAGGGCGCGCTCCACCACCAAAACGAGCTCATCGTCGTCGAAGGGCTTGGGGAGGTAGTCGAATGCGCCGATCTTCATGGCTTCCACTGCGTTTCGCACCGTGGAGTATCCCGTCATGATGATCACACAGATGCTAGGCTTTTCGGACATCACCGCACGGAGGATCTCCATGCCATCGAAGTCGGGAAGCTTGAGGTCCAGCAGTAAGATATCGAACGATCCTTGCCGAATCGCCTGCAGCCCTGACTTGCCCGTAGAACGGCTGTCGGTCTGGTATCCCTGGTCCTCGAGAATCATGCAGCAAGCGCCACGGATACTGCGCTCGTCTTCGATGACGAGGACCCGAGCGGCGGCTTCTGCTTGGCGTACCTGCTGTTGACTCACGTCGTGCCTGCCGATCTGTCTTCGAGTGCGGGAGTCTTATGCCGTTGCGTTGGAAGCACGACGGTGAACATGGTCCCGTGGCCGGGCTGACTGGAAACGGTGATCATGCCCAGATGATTGTGGACAATTCCGTAGGTCACCGCCAGGCCCAGCCCGGTTCCTGTGGCTTTGGTGGAGTAGAAGGGCTCGAAGATCCGTTCGACGGTCTCCGGGCTCATCCCGCAACCGTCGTCGCTGATCTCGACAACGAGTCGGTTTGTGTCGTGCTCCACATGACCACTGATATGGATAGTCCCATGGTTCTCGATGGCCTCGACGGCATTGAGCAGTAGATTGATAAACACCTGCTCCATCTGATTGGCGTCGATACACACCTCCGGTACCTCTTCGGCCAGGTCAAGTTGAAGTTGTACCTGGTGGAGATGGAACTCGTTCTCCAACACCGCAGTAGCCTTCTTAATGACCGCGAGGATGTCCGTGAGCTCCTTTCGTGGCTCACGATCACGCGAGAACTCCAGCAGGTTCTGGATGATCTCGCGGCACCGTGTCGCCTCTTCGACGATGACCTGAAGACCGTCAAAGACCGGTCCATCGCGGGGGACCTTTTTGCTGAGCCGGGAGCCGTAGAGCATGATTCCGGCCAGAGGGTTGTTGATTTCGTGGGCAATACCGGCGGCCATTCGCCCAAGGGCCGACAGTTTCTCTGTGTGTAGCGCCAGGTGGTCATACTCAATGCGCTGGGTTTCGATGAGCTGAGCCTTGTCAATCGCGCTCGCACACTGCTCAGCGATGGAGATCAGAAAGTTCTTCTCCACCTGGCCCAGTTTCCGTGTCTCAGTAAAGTGCAGGCGTAACAGCCCCACCAGCGGGCTCTGCACAATCAGTGGCACGTCGAGCATCATCCGGATGCCCTCCTTCCACGCCTCCTGTGGGCACTGACACGCCTCACGTGGGCACAGAACCCGCGAGTCGTTGAGGATGTCGTGGATGAGTACCACCTCGTTTTGCTGGCACAGCTCATCGATCAGCTCGAGATTCGAGGCCGGGCCCTTGCAGACATATTTTTCGCCCAGACCGTAGGCAGCACGCCACTCGATCTCATTGGTATCGACATTGACGATGCGGACGAGGGCTCCCCGCGCGTCCAGAGCCTCGACGGTTTTGCGGGCCACGATCTCCAGCACTTGGACCACGGACGTTGAGGAGTGGACATGGAGTGACGTTCGGATGGAACGAATCGCGTCATGCAGCACGGGCATCCGGTCGACGATAAATTCCACAGCGCACCTCTTTTACTTTGCTTTTGACAACCGATCTCAAAGTTGTCAAGGCAGCGTCGGTAGACCCTCCGCCTGCGTATACGCGCTCATACGGCGTTACCCCACTGGAACTCTTGACGATAGCTGAATCACGGCTACTGCCCCCGTATGCAGCACCATACGGAATAGGAGGCACTGCCCCAGAGCGCGCAAAAGGAGTAGCAGTCCACCCCGCCGATATCGCACGTGGTTCTCATCTCCTCCAAAGCAAATAATAACAGGCACGCTTATTGCTGGGCTAGCAAACCGTAAACACGCCCCGCCTGCGTTTTGCGGAGCGTTCACAACAAGGAGAAGGAGCCATGGATCAGCTTGCGCACGACCTCCACTCACCACCCGCGCCCAATCAAAATATTCTGCTCGTGGAAGACGAGCCCAGCGTTGCTAGAGGCCTCGAAATGGTCCTCACCGACGAGGGCTATGGCGTGAACCTCGCGGCAACAGGAAACGACGCCCTGAACATGTTCAGTGGGAACGGATTCGACCTGGTAGTCGCCGATCTCCGATTGCCAGACATTGACGGTCTGGAGGTGATCCGAGAGATCAAGCAGCAGCGTCCCGATACTGCCGTGATCATCATCACCGGCTACCCCAGTGTATCGTCCGCCATTAGCGCTGTGCGGTTGGGGGTCGAGGACTATCTGCGGAAACCGTTTACAGATGACGAGCTCATAGCGGTGGTCGGACAGGCGCTTCACGACACCGATCGGGGCACGGTGGAAGATCTGCTGTCAACGGCCGAAGGGGAGACACTCATCCAGAAGAAGGAGGTGTTGCGGGCGCTTGAAACAGCGGCACGAGAACACGCGTTCTCTCTGCAGTTGCTCGAAGACAGCTCCAATGCGCTGGCGGGCTACGATCTCTCCAACGAGGCGAAGGCCGCTATTTCCACAGGTGACCTGAACTGGATTCGACAGCATGTGGGACGACTCACCGAGGAACAATTAGAGTGGGTCTACCGGCGATTAGAGCGAGAAGCCTGGTGATGGGCATCGCCGGCACCCCCTAAACCAGGTGTGCCCGAAGCCCTCTTCGCGGAGAGGAAATGATCATGAACAAGAGCCTGCTGCAGGACCAGCAAGACGCAACCTTGGTCGACGTGACCGGTCCGATATCGGAGATCCGAAAAGCCTTTGTGGGCCAACCCGACGAGCTGATACCCATGCTGCAATTGGTTCAGCGGTCGTTGGGCTATCTACCCAAGCAGGCGTTGATGGAGATCGCTCAGATGACCGGTGTCGCGGCAGCCACGGTGTACGGTGTAGCCACCTTCTATTCGCAGTTTCGTCTGCAGCCCGTGGGCAAGCACGTCATCAAAGTGTGCCGAGGGACGGCTTGCCATGTTCGCGGATCCGGGAAGATCCTGAAGGACATCGAGGCGCGCCTGCATGTGTCACCAGGGGAGACGACGAGTGATCAGTTGTTCACGCTCGAGACCGTTGCCTGCTTCGGCTCCTGTGCGCTAGCTCCGGTGATGGTGATCGACGAGGCCGTGCACGGACGCATGGACTCGGCCACCTCCACCAACATGGTCGACGAGCTGATCCATCAGGCAGAAGCCAAGCCTACCGAAGAGACAGCCGATCCCAAGCGAGAGGACAGTCATGACCTACGCATCGATGAAGAGTGAAGCCGATCGACAATGGACCTCGCTGGCCAATCTGACTCATCCACTGATCCACGTTGGCATGGGCACATGCGGTCTGGCCGCCGGGGCCCAGGAAGTCCTCAATACCATCGAGACGACCATCAGTCGCCTGGGAGTGTTGTGCCGGGTCACCCGGGTCGGGTGCATTGGAATGTGCTTCGCAGAGCCGATGATGGCGGTGCGTTTGCCCGGACAGCCGTTTGTCCACTTCGGGGATCTCACGCCCGAGGACACCGAAGAGATCATCACACGCTGTCTACGGGATGGCGACCTGCAACCGGACCGGGCCCTGTGCACCCAGGGGGAAGGCCCCATTGAGGGAATTCCCTCCTTCGAGAGCCTGCCCATGATCCAGCACCAGGTACGGATCGCCCTACGCAACTGCGGGGTGATCGATCCTGACAACATCGATCACTACATCGCGCGGGGCGGGTACTCCGGCCTTCAAAGCGCTCTTGAGCTGGGACCCGAGCAGGTGGTTGAGCAGGTCAAGCAGGCGGGCCTACGCGGTCGTGGTGGCGCCGGCTTTCCCACAGGCGTGAAGTGGGGACTGGCCGCCAAGGAGCCGGGACCAACCAAGTACTTCATCTGCAACGCCGATGAGGGAGATCCCGGGGCGTTCATGGATCGTTCGCTGCTCGAGGGGGATCCCCACTCGGTTCTGGAAGGGATGATCATCGGTGCATACGCCATCGGCGCACAGGTTGGCTACGTCTATATCCGGGCAGAATATCCGCTGGCCATCGAACGGCTGCATACGGCGCTCGCACAGATGGAGCAGCGTGGTCTATTGGGCGACGACATCCTGGGGAGCGGGTTCGGATTCAAAATCAAAATCAAGGAAGGGGCCGGTGCGTTCGTCTGCGGGGAAGAGACGGCCCTGATCGGCTCCATCGAGGGCAAGCGTGGAATGCCACGGCCCAGACCTCCCTTCCCGGCGCAGGAGGGGCTGTATGGCAAGCCGACAAACATCAACAACGTGGAGACGTTGAGCAACGTCTCGGCGCTCATGGAGCGGGGGGCGGATTGGTACGCAGGCTTTGGGAACGGCAAAAGCCGTGGGACCAAGACCTTCTCTCTGGCGGGCAACATCAATCGGCCCGGCTTGATCGAGGTTCCCATGGGCATCGAGCTGGGGACGATCATTTACGACATCGGAGGGGGCGTCCCCGGGGGCAAGAAGCTCAAGGCCGTACAAACGGGCGGTCCTTCCGGAGGATGTATCCCCGCCTCCTTGCTGAATCTTCCCGTAGACTACGAGTCCCTTGCCAAGGCGGGCTCCATCATGGGCTCTGGGGGCATGGTGGTCATGGACGAGGACACCTGCATGGTGGACATGGCCCGATACTTCCTCACCTTCACCCATGGTGAATCCTGCGGCAAGTGTCTGCCCTGTCGCCTGGGTACGGGGCGGATGCTCGACGTATTGGAGGACATCTGTCAGGGGCGGGGTCGCCCGGAGGATCTGGATCTGCTGGAGAAGCTTGGCGAGTCTGTCAGCGGAGCGTCGCTTTGTGGCCTGGGACAGACCGCCCCGAATCCGGTGCTCACCACGATGCGGTACTTCCGATCCGAGTACGACGCCCATGTGCAGCAGCATCGTTGTCCAGCGGTGGCTTGCGCCGCCATGTTCAGCGCGCCCTGCCAGCACGCCTGTCCCCTCGGAACGAACGTTCCGGCGTACGTTGCTCTTGCCAAAGAGGACCGCCTGGACGACGCCTACCAGGTCCTCCTTGAAACGAATCCCTTCCCAGGGGTTTGTGGACGGGTTTGTGACCACGTCTGTCAGCTCAAGTGTCGGCGAGCGGATCTCAACGAGGCGGTCGCCATCAAGAATCTGAAACGATACGTCACCGACCATGGCAAGCCGCCGAGCACGACTGCCAGGTCCCCGGCGCGCGCGGAGAACATCGCGGTGATTGGCGCGGGGCCGGCCGGCCTCACCGCCGCCCGGGAGCTACGGCTGCGCGGCTATGGTGTCACGGTGTACGAGGCGCTACCCAAGCCCGGCGGAATGCTTCGCTACGCCATCCCGGAATACCGGCTACCCAGGCGCGTGCTGGACTCCGAGATTGCCGCCATTGTGGAGTTGGGGGTCGAGATCCAGACGTCCACCCGGGCCGGCAAGGACGTGCCCTGGGTTCAGATCATGGACCAGTACGACTCGGTGTTCCTGGCCGTTGGGGGCCAAAAAAGCGCGCCCTTGCGGATCCCTGGCGAGGACCTGAATGGCGTCATCGGAGCGGTGGAGTTTCTGAGAGAAGTCGGTCTGCGGGGCTCTGCATCTGTGGGAAATCAAGTGGTCGTAATCGGTGGAGGAAACACGGCCATCGATGCGGCCAGAAGCGCGATCAGACTGGGTGCCGAGAAGGTTCAAATCCTGTACAGACGGCTTGAAGAGGACATGCCCGCTCAACCTGAGGAGATCGAGGCAGCCGTGGCGGAGGGGATCGAGATCAATTGCTTGGTGTCTCCTTGCCAGGTCCTGGGGTGCAACGGTCAGGTGGTCGGAGTTGTCTGCCAGCACATGACCCTGGGCACCTTCGATCGGAGTGGTCGCAAAACCCCGGTGCCCATCGTTGAGAGCCCCTTCGAGGTGCCGGCGGACCAGGTGCTCGTGGCCATCGGACAGTCCCCCCAGATGCCCTTCCGCATGCGCGCCGGTGGCGTACAGGCGTCGCCCCGGGGGTGGGTGGCACTGGAACCGGGAACAGCGACCAGGACCAGCCATGCAAAGGTGTTTGCCGGCGGTGACGTTGTCACCGGTCCGGCCACGGTCGTGCGCGCCATCGCCTCGGGTTTGAGCGCCGCAGAGGAGATCGACGCAGCCATTCGACTTCACAACAATGAGCCGAGTTATTGCGCGCCCATTGCCGAGAAAGTCACTGTTCCCGATTTCATGGAAACTGCCATCGAGGACCTGGCCCAGGAGGTGATGCCGGAGCTACCCGTGGACGACCGGATCCGTGGATTTGACGAAGTCGAGAGAGGTTATTCACGAGAGCAAGCGCGACGCGAGGCGGGTCGATGCCTGCGTTGTGATGTCCAGATCGAAGAGGAAACCGAGGAGTCTCCCGAGGCTGGGACGGAGGCTGGGACGGAGGCTAATACAGAAGCTAAGACAGAGGCTGAGGTCGCCCATGGACGCTAAGAACAGCCAAATGAGTCCTGGCTCTCAGACGACGAATGCAAAGGGAAAGCATGTGGAACGTATACACCTGACGATAGATGGTCTCACTGTTTCGGCGCCGCAGGGGGCCACTGTGCTGGAAGCCAGTCAAGCGGCGGGGATTTACATCCCCACGCTGTGCCATGATCCCGACCTGACACCCGTTGGCGCCTGCCGGCTGTGCATCGTCGATATCAAAGGTGTGCGAGGCCACCCGACCTCATGCACCACCGTGGCTCGGGAGGGCATGGTTGTTCAGACGTATACCGACGAGATTACCTCCATTCGGAGAACCCTCGTCGAGATGGCGATCGCGAGTCATCCCATTGACTGCCTGATGTGCGACAAGAGTGAAGACTGCCAACTGCTGGTCCTCGCCAGAGATCTGGGCGTAAACCGGGAAGCCGTGGAGAGGCTGCGACCGTCAAACAGCCAGCCTCAACCCATCGATACATCTAACCCGGCCTTCGATTTTGACCCCAACAAATGTGTTCTGTGCGGCCGATGCGTAAGAACCTGTCACGAGCTGGTCGGAAGAGGAGCCATCGACTTCGCCTTCAGAGGCGAAGACACGCGAATCAGTCCTTTCGCAGGAATGCCCCTGGTCGACTCTGTCTGCCAAACGTGCGGCGAATGTGTGGCCCGGTGCCCGACAGGGGCCCTGGTGGTCAAGAACCACCGCACCGCCCATCGGGAGGTCCGGACGATCTGTCCCTACTGCGGTGTGGGCTGCTCGGTCTATTTGGGGATTCAGGGGAATACCATCACAGGCGTGCGGGCGGACGAAAACAGCGTGGTCAACGAAGGCGAGCTTTGCGTCAAGGGCCGATATGGCCTGGACTTCGTCAATCATCCAGATCGGCTGATGCGGCCCCTGATCCGCCGAGACGATGCCCCCAAGACCACGACGTACGATTCCCCGGCGGAGGCCTTCCGGGAAGCGGACTGGGAAGAGGCGCTGGATCGGGTAGCCGCTGGTTTGAGCACTACGATCGACAAGTACGGTCCCGATGGCATCGGGCTGCTCAGCTCCGCCAAGTGCACCAATGAGGACAATTTCGTGTTCCAGAAGCTCGCCCGGGCTGTTTTGGGCACGAACAACGTGGATCACTGCGCCCGATTGTGCCATGCGTCAACGGTGGTCGCGGCCTTGGCGGCCTTTGGCGATGGCGCCATGAGCAACTCCATGGCGGACGTGGACCAAGCCGATGTCGTGTTTGTCATTGGATCAAACACCACCGAATGCCATCCCATTTTGGGCCGTAAGATCAAACGCGCGGTGATGGAGGGCCGCACCCAGCTGATCGTGGCCGATCCGAGAGCCGTCGAACTGAGCGAGCAGGCCAAGGTGCACCTTGATCTCCTGCCCGGCACCGACGTGGCACTACTCAACGGCTTGGCACGGCAGGTCGTGGATGCCGACCTCGTGGACAAGAAGTTCGTACGCGAGCGATGTGAGGCGTACGAGCCCTTCCTGGAGAGCCTGGAGCCCTACACCTTGGAGCGGGTGGCGCGGACCACCGGCGTGGACGGTGACAAGATTCGGCAGGCAGCGCTGCTGTTTGGTCACGCCCGCAGTGCAGCCATTCTCTACGGAATGGGGATCACCCAACACACCACGGGTACCGACAACGTCAAGGCCGTGGCGAACCTGTTGATGCTTACGGGCAATCTCGGTCGTCCCGGGACGGGGTTCTCGCCCCTGCGTGGCCAGAACAACGTCCAAGGTGCCTGTGACATGGGTGCCCTGCCGAATGTGTATCCGGGATACCAACGGGTAGACAACGACGATGCCCGAGCGAAGTACGAGCGGGCATGGGGCCGTCCCCTGAGCCCGAACCCCGGTCTGACCATGACCGAAATGTTCGACGCGGCGCACGATGGGCGTATCCGGGCGATGTACATCGTCGGTGAGAACCCCATGATGAGCGAGGCGGACCTGGATCACGCAAGGAAGGCGGTTGAGCGACTGGACTTCATGGTGGTTCAGGACCTGTTTCTGACCGAGACGGCCCAGATGGCCGACGTGGTGCTGCCCGCGGCCAGCTTTGCCGAAAAGAACGGCACCTTCACCAACACCGAACGGAGGATCCAGCGGGTCCGCAAGGCTATCGAGCCACCCGGTGAGGCGAAGTCGGACTGGAAGATCATAGCCAACGTCGCCGCGCGACTCGGACACCCCTTGGAGTACGAATCTTCGGCCGCAATAATGGATGAGATCGCCACGTTGGCCCCAATCTACGGCGGCGTCCACTTCGACCGCCTGGACGATCAGGGACTCCAGTGGCCCTGCTGGGATCGAGAGCATCCCGGCACCGCCATCCTCCACGCAGACGGCTTCACCCGGGGACGGGGGCTATTCCACGTGGTACACGACCAGCCACCGGCGGAGCTCGTCTCAGGGGCCTATCCCCTGCTGCTGACCACGGGCAGGATTCTCGAGCACTGGCATACCGGCAGCATCAGCCGCCGTTCCCGGGTCCTGGAATCCCTCGTATCGGAGAGCCGGGTCGAGCTGAGTCCGGCGGATACCGACAGACTCGGAATCGAACAGGGAGATATCGTCTGCCTTGAGTCCCGTAGGGGTAAGATCCGAACGAAGGCCTCCAAGAACCCTCGGGTTCAGCCGGGACAGGCGTTCATGGCCTTCCACTGGGCGGACGCTCCGGTCAACCTGCTGACAAACCCGGTGGTGGATCCCGTGGCGAAGATTCCCGAGTACAAGGTCGCGTCTATCACCGCGGTACTCGAAGTGTTGGACAGGGCGTCCAAGGACAATGCCTTCCTGGCGGCGCTGGCCAACAACCCTGCCGGTGTGCTGAGGAACTACGACCTGACCCCGGAGCATCGGTCTGCGCTGTCGTCAGGGGATATCTCCGCCATTGAGCAGTGGGTGGGACCCCTGGATCCCAGACTGCAGAAGTGGCTGTCGAATCGATTGGCCCAGGAGGAGTGGTAGGTCTCTACGTATCCACCAAGAAGAAGACATCTGCCTGACACGGATCACCGCCGCCTGGCGTGCAGCACGAGCCGACGATGGAGCCACAGCAGTAGTCCCACCATCCCTACCAGGGCGCAGGCCAGATGAATCAACACGAAGCTGCCCGGTATCCAAAGCGGGTTTTCTTCGGACCAGGGGGCGAAGGGACGGACATCCATGTGGATCACCCCGTCTAGGACCACATGAGTGAGCGAGCCAAGCCAGACGCCGGAGATCGCGCCGAGCCACGTGACTTCTTGCAACTCACTGACGACACCACGCGGTACATCGTTTCTGGCGGCGAGGCGCGGTCGGAGCCAGCGATACGCGGCGGTAAGCCGAGCTTCGCCGGTACGAGACAGAGCAGTCCCACCAGCAAAGCTCCCACCAGGGTGTGTGTCCGGTCGTGCAGGACCGGAGCATCGGTCACCATGTTGTACACAACCTCCAGATCGATCACGACCTGGACTACAGCGAAAGTGCCGAGGCTGAAGGAGCGGGGGGCCACCAGCTTCAATGGCAGCACCGGTCCCAGGTGAAACGGTGTCAGAGGCATCGTACGTACACTACGCGGCAAACATGACAACTATTCCGACGTATACGAACCCAGAACCCATCTCGGTAGGGACCGAGCTGAAGTCGGGGACCGAGCTTAGGTCGGAGTTGGGGCTAGGGTCGGGGTCGGGGTCGGGGTCGGGGTCTTCGGATCTGGCGAATCTTGTGGGCGAGGGTGATCTTGGTTACGCAGGAAACGGCCTTGACCATGGCCTTGGCTACCTGTTTGGCAATCTCTTTTTCCACAGTCACGCCCTCGGTCTGCTGGATGTAGTCGTCGATCGCCTTTTGCTGGTTCTTGGCGCACTGGAGATCCTTGCAGGCGCAGGCCTGCTTCTCAATGGCTTGTGCCTTCTTCAGCCAGTACCGATCGCCCACACGACAGGACGCGTAGCGATGGTCCGTCTCCTGCACACCGTGGGATTTTACGTAGCGGCAGCGCGCGACCTTCACCGCCTGCTCGAATCGCCTCTCGCTGTCGATGAGCTTCCGAGCCCACACCATGAATCGCTTGATGCGCTGGGGTTGGGTTTGGTTCGCGGAGTACAACAGCCTTATGCCTCCAGGGATCAACAACAGCTCCTGCCGTACGTTCTTACGATAGGCTTCGAAGCGGCGAGCGAGCTCCCGTCCTGCCGGGGTCGCCGGCCTGACCAACGCGGCGTAGGCCCGGCCCTGGTCGCGAACAACCTTCCTCAGCGTGGAGATGCTGGCGAGGGCGTCGTCAAGGCTCGGAGGCTTGGGGTGTTTCCTGAAGGCGGATAGCAGCGTATTCACCCAGGCTTCGCTGGCCTTGTGGAACTCTGCCATGAGCCGTGCGATGGAATCGCTGAAGGCCAGCGGGGATACCGGTGTCTTCCGGGCCGGCCTGGGTTCGGCTCGCGGGCGATCGCGAGGTCGGGGCGTGGAGGGCGTGGAGGGCGTGAAGGCCCCGGTGGCGCACGCGGCCAGCACTAAAGCCGGAACCAACAGTACTGTGGTTTGAACCTTCATCATGGGGATGTGAAACCCTTTTATGTCAGGATTCGCCGGCGTTCAATTCCCGGTGGCGGCGGAGGTGCATGCGGAGGATCAACAGGGCGAGAAGAAGCAGCACAATGGTGCCTGCCCAGACCAACACGGCGTAGAGGTAGCTTTCGGCGGCTGCAGGCTCGAGCACCGCTCGCCGTGGGTTGGCCGGATCGTAGTAGGCGGTGATGGTCGACTTGCGCGAAGCCGGAGCATTTTCTTCTCGGCATTGTGGCCGGTTTGGAAGGTGTAATAGCGCTTGTCGTGGGTAACGCGGTGGGCCGTGTAGGTCTTGCCGTTCACCTGGTAGGAGTAGTCCACGCCTACGCCAATGCGCACGTATCCGCGCTCCTTGAACTCCTGGGAGTGGACCTTGACGACTTTGGCATCCACGGCCTTGTAGCTCGCATGGTGCCGACTCTGCTTCAGCAGAACCCACCCAAAGAAACCCAGGCCCAGCGCGCCGACCACCAGGGCGGCCATACCCAACCGCCGCTTGCGTCCACCGGTCTTGCGATCCACCCTCCTCCAGACACGGGTCACCGGAGCGAACAGATTGCCCGGACGACACATTCGCACCAGGGTGGGCTCCAGGCCCTTCATGGCGACGAGCAGTTCTTGTATGGCCTTTTCGGCCGCTTCGTGCCGTTGGAGCTCCTCGAGCGCCGTCACCCGCAAACACCCCTTCACCGCGCGCCCCGCCGGTGGAAAAGGCACATCGTCATCTGACTCCCCCACCAGCGCCAGGACTTCGGACCACTGGCCCCTGGCGCCATGCAGCATGGCCTTGGAGCTGCGATAGTTGTAGTCCAAATCCAAAATACCCGGGGTGGGGTTACACAGGGCCAACCAGGCCTCCGCGTGGTCAAGCTGGTCGGCCTTGCGCGCCTTGTCCGCGGACATGCACCGCAAGATCTGCTGATAGCCCTCATCTGCCAGAGTATCCATGGAGGTCTGGATCGCACCCCAGGCCTTCACCGACTCGGCGCGCTGGGCATAGATGTTGTTGAGCTTGTTGGTGAGCCAGTACAGCCGCCGCTCCTCCGGAGCGCTCGAGTGCGAGAGGCAGCGGTCGAGGGTCTGTCGGTACCGCTCCAGCCGCGACTGGAGGTCTGCGGGCGACTTTCCTCGGGCGGGCAGCGGATCCCCCAGCGGCTGCAGCACCCGCGGTGGCACACTGATGGCACCGCCGCACCCGGCACAGGTCAGGTCTCCTCCCGCCATGGGCGCGCCATTGATCGCCCCGCACGCGGCGCAGAGCCGACTCCGGGTTTGCGGATCGTACGAAGGTTCGTTCATGGAAGCATCCATCGTCATAGGCGTCATCACCCTCCCGTACGTCATCGTCCCCGCGAAGCTACAGCTTTGGACCGGATATTTCAAATTGTGCCAAGACCCGGCGATGCAGATTTTCGTCGGGGCGCTCAGGCGCCAGACCAAGTGAGCTTGTCTCTTTCGATGCCTCGAAAAAGAGGTCCGCCCGGCACGAAGGACCCGATCGAATATTACTTGATCACTCAAGCCGCCGAGGCATCCCAGCTCGCTTCGTTACTTCTCGTTGCATATCAATAAGTATGCGCCTCGTCGTGCCTCGCGAGCCGGGCGCCTCGACGCCCTGCGCTGGACAACTAATATCCGAGCGGGCCCTAAGGCCTTCAAAGCGGCCACAACCACAGGACTTCGTTTTCAAGTGTGGTGGGGTTGGCCGGATTTTTGGGTGCAACGGCCAATACCGGGGGACTTGGCTGGCGCGGACCCCTGGCGAGGTCGCGGACGCTCGGGCAGCGCTCACCTTCTTTCTAATCGACAGAAAACCTGGCGCTGCCCACACGTGGGCGGTTTCATCCAGCGTTCGTGCCAGCGTCCGACACTCGACGCCAGGACCTTGTCAGTCACCCACGGCCATGTGAATGGCCGAGAACCGTCGCGGAACCAAAGTTCGCGAAATTCCGTCAAACTGGGATCTGGCCCATGGCACCCACAAGGATCGGCACCCCCTTCGGCAGGCGCCTTGACCGGGGGCCAAGCCACGCGAGATACTCAATGCGCGAGATACTCAATGGGGAGGAACCTGATGCACAACTACCGATGGGGCCTGATTCTACTGACTGTGTTGGCCATGGTGGGCTGCAAGGATCCCGGCTCCGGCCAGACGGATGAATGCACGGGGCCGGAGATCGAGTGTGGCGGTAGCTGCGTGGATCCCGACAGCAACCCACAGCACTGCGGAGGGTGTGACGTGGTCTGCACAGCCGGCGAGGTCTGCTCGGGGGGCAGTTGCACCGCCGACTGCGCGGCGGGCCTGACCGAGTGTGACCAGGCCTGTGTGGACACGCTGACCGACGAGCGACACTGCGGTGGGTGCGGTGTTCCCTGCGCCTCGGACGAGACCTGCGAAGCGGGCACCTGCGAGCCCATCGATCCCATTGATCCCCCCACGAGCGCCTGCACACCGCCCATCGATCTGGAGGACACAAGCACACCGGACCACGTGGTGGGCACGGGTGACGCCCCGAGCTGTACCCACGCGGCCCTGGACGCGGCGGTGACCCAGGGAGGCACCATCACCTTCGACTGCGGCGCGGATCCGGTGACCATCGTCGTCACGGCCGCCCTGACCCTGCGCACGGACGCCGACACCATCGTGGACGGTGGCGGGCTCGTCACCCTCGACGGCGGCCGGAACGATGGCCGCACGAACCGCATCTTCGAGTACTACTCCCCAGACTACAGGGTGACGACCACGCGGGTGGTGCTGCAACGACTGACCCTGCAGAACGCCGAGGCGCCGGCCGCCGACTTCACCCCCCAGGACTCCTCCAACCCCGAATGCGCCTGGGGCTACAAAGACGGAGAAGGCGGCGCCATCCGTATGCGCGATGGGATCCTGCATATCATCGACTGCGTCTTTCGGAACAACCACGCGGCCACGCCCGGGCCGGACACGGGGGGCGGCGCCATCTATGCCCTCGGCGCCCTGGAGGTCGTGGTGGTGGGCTCCACCTTCGTCGGCAACGAGGGATCCAACGGCGGCGCCATCGGGTTGTTGCAGACCGACGGCCACTTCTTCAACAGCGTCTTCGAGGACAACCACGCCACCGGCGAAGGCCAGAACTTCGGCGGCGCCACCGGCTGCCCGGACTTCAACCACCCCGAGCAGGGCGGCGCCGGCGGCAACGGCGGCGCCGTGGGCATCGACGGCGGCTCCGTAGAGGACATCGAGTTCTGTGGGGTGGTCGTCCGCAACAACACGGCCAACGAGCTCTCCATCGTCGGGCGCACCCCCAACAGCCAGCGCGGCCTGTCCACCTTCGACCGTTGCCTCTTCGAGGGGAACCACGCGGGCGACGGCGGCGGCGCCATCTGGATGATGGACATGGAGTTCGTGATGATAAACAGCACCATCGCCGGCAACACCTCCGACGGCCTCGGCGCCGGCGTCCGCATCAGCCAAGGCCCACACGGCAGCACCGTGCTCATCGAAAACACCACCTTCTGGGGCAACGTAGCCTACAACTCCCTCGGCGGCGGGCTCGTCTACTCCGGCGAGGGAGTCCTCCGAAACTGCACCTTCGCCGAAAACGAGGCGGCCGGAGGCGATGGCTTCTTCGGCGCAGCCATCGTGGCCCACGGCGCCGAGTCGGCCGACCTTGAGGTCTACAACACGATCTTCTGGAACAACCTGGACGACCACGAGTGGACGCCCATGACCTGCTCCATCGACAACCCCGGCACCCCCGGCACCCTGCCAGGATCGGGCAACGTGCAGTGGCCGGAGCTGCGCAACGGCACCAACGACATTCCGGACAACCCGTGCACAGCCAACATCACCTGGGCCGACGCTGACCTTGGCGGACTGGGCGACAACGGCGGCTTCACGCCCACCATGGTCCCCCCCGCCGGCAGCCCGGCCCTGGGCCTGGGCGACAACTGCCCGCCCTTCGACCAACGCGGCGAGCCCCGCCCCGCCACCGGCTGCGCCGCCGGCGCCGTGGAACCCTAGACAACGGGAACATCTGGGTCTCCGGGCCCGTCTTCTCCTACGATAACCTTTGATTTATTGGAAGTAGCTGCAAGGAGACATGGTGATGTTTCTGAAAATGAGATCGGTTTCGTTGATGGCGGTGGCATGTAGTCTGTTACTGGGCTGGAGTGGGTGTAGCGACGACTCGGCTGGAGGCGAGAACACCAACACCAATATCAACAGCAATCTGGACTGCGAGCCCATCGGATCCCCGTGTACGGACAACCCCGACTGCTGCTCGGAGATCTGTGACGGGGAGATCTGCGTGGGGCCTGAGGGGACCTGTCTGGGCCTCAACGAGCCCTGCCTGAACCCCTCGGAGTGCTGCTCGGGCCGCTGCGAAGAGGGACCTGGTGGAGAGGTGATCTGTGCGCTGGGCGGGTGCGCCGCGGCCCAGGAGGCCTGCGATGTCCACGCGGACTGCTGCAGCCTCTTCTGCGAAAACGGCACCTGCAGCTACGACGAGCTGTGCACCATCGAAACCGGGGAGTGCACCGAGGATTGGGAGTGCTGTAGCGGAGACTGCCCGGACGGGACCTGCGCGAACTCCGGCTCCTTCTGCATCGTCGCGGGCGAGCTGTGCGGTGGCAACACCGGCTGCTGCTCGGGGCTCTGCGAGGATGTCGGCGGTGAGATGCGCTGCACGATCCTGTCGGCCTGCCGCTCGAGCGGGGAGGTGTGCACCGACGGCGCCGACTGCTGCTCGGGCGTCTGCGGCGCCGACGGGCTCTGCCCCCGCCTGGACCAGTGCCAGACCGTGGGCGAGGTGTGCACCGGCTACCACGAGTGCTGCAGCGGCCTGTGCGCGGACCCGGGTACCGGCGTGACCGTGTGCCAGTACTTCAACGGCTGCCGCCCCATCAATGAGGTATGCCTGGAAGATGGCAACTGCTGCTCCAACATCTGCGACGAATTCATGGACACGGGAGTGTGGCGCTGTGTGGACCCGGGCGGCTGCCTCGCCGAGGGTGAGATCTGCTTCACGGGCGTCAAGGCCAACTGCTGCCCCGAGGGTCCCACCGGTGGGCCGGCCCTGTGCATGCCCACGAACCTGGGAGTCAACCGGTGCTACCCCGAGGGCTGGGTCGACGAGTGTATCGAGGACGGTGAATCCTGCTCCTTCTCGGACGAGTGCTGCGGTGGCTTCTGCCTGCCCGATGAGAACGGCGACCTGGTGTGCACCGCTGCCTGCATCCCCATCGGGGAGGGCGTGTGCACCGCGGACTCGGACTGCTGCGATGACGGAATCTGCGGACCCGGCGGTGTGTGCACGCCGAACACCGCTCCGTGCATCCCGCTAGGCGGCTACTGCGACGCCCCAGCGGACTGCTGCTCTGTCTACTGCGAAAACCACGTCTGCATTCCCATGCCGTAAGGCACCCCACCACACCGCGCCAACGCCAACCTACTACTGGTACCTGAGCAACAGGAAACCGGGGTCTGCCGACCACCTGGCAACAGAAGGTCGGCACCTATTCTTGCCTACAATTTGCCCAAGGAGCAGTATTTTGGTAACTTCGTCAAATAAGAGGCAACATGTCCGCAGTGGCGAAATACATCAAGAATATCCTCCGCCAAGGGCAACATCACTTCACGACGGAGGATATCGTCCAATCGCTGGGTGTCGATCGGAAACCCGTTACCCGTGCTCTCAAGCGACTGATATCGAATGGAGAGGTGGTATCTCCCCAGCGGAGCTTCTACGTGGTCGTCCCCCCTGAGTACCAGGCGCTGGGGTGTCTTCCCGCCGAGCAGTTCGTGCCCCAGCTGATGGACAGCGTCGGCGAACCCTATCACGTGGCGCTACTCAGCGCCGCCCAACTCCATGGTGCTGCACATCACAGGCCGCAGCGCTTCCAGGTGATGGTTAAAAAGCCGCGGTCGTCAATCCAGTGTGGCAGGGTCTACGTAGACTTCCACGTCCGTGCTGACTTGGAGAAGGTCGCGATAGTAGTCATGAACACCCCTCGCGGACATATGCGCGTGTCATCGCCCGAGGCAACCGCCCTCGAGCTCATCGGCTACTCAAAGCAAGCCGGAGGGCTGGACAATGTCGCCACGATCCTTGTGGATCTGGCCGAGGCTCTCGACGCCGAGAAGCTCGTTGAGGAGGCGCGCAAGGCTCCCCTGGCCTGGTCACAGAGGCTGGGCTTTCTCCTCGAACTTGTCGAGATGGGCGAGGTTGTAGGCTTGCTCCAGTCCCATGTGCAAAACCAGGCCCAGCGAGTTGCGCCCCTTGATGCGTCGTCTCCCAGAACTGGATTCGAACGGTCCGAACGCTGGCGGATCGCCATCAATACCGACGTGGAGGTAGACCTGTGATCCCCAGAGACTTCATCACCGAGTGGCGCAACAAGGCACCATGGCCCTTCGACGAGCAGGTCGAGCAGGACCTCGTCATCAGCCGGGCCGTCGTGGAGATCTTTTCCGTAGAGGAGATCGCCAGACGTCTGGCGTGGCGGGGCGGAACCGCGCTTCACAAACTCTATCTGCAGCCAGCGCCGCGGTACTCGGAAGACATCGATCTGGTGCAGATTAATGCCGAGCCCATCGGGAGCACACTGAGCCTGATCCGCGGCGTCCTCGACCAATGGTTGGGAGAGCCGCGTCGGGTCTTCAAGGAGGGTCGGGTCAACCTGGTCTACCGCTTCGACTCCGAAGGACCACCGGCGGTTCGGCTGCGGCTCAAGATTGAGACCAATACCCGTGAGCACTTCACGGAGCAGGGCCATGTGACGCTTCCGTTCTCGGTGGAGTCCAGGTGGTTCAGAGGCCAGGTCGATGTCACAACCTTCACGCTGGAGGAGCTGCTGGGCACGAAGCTCAGGGCGCTCTACCAGCGCAAGAAGGGTCGCGACCTATTCGACATCTGGATGGCGATGAGTCGAGACGACGTCGCCACGGCGCGCGTGCTCGACTGCTTCCACCGATACATGCGCGAGGGTGGGCACTCCGCGAGCAGGGCACAGGTCGAGAAGAACCTCGCCGCGAAACGACAAGACGCGCGGTTCGTCAGCGACATCGAGCCGCTGCTGCGTCCCGACATCGACTGGAATGTGGACACCGCCATGGATACCGTCCTACGCGAGCTTGTCTCCAAGCTCCCCGGTGCCCCCTGGCGCTCCTCTCCCGAATCGCCCTGATACTCCAGCTTGTCCGAAAAAAAATGGCCGGTTAAGTCCCCGCAGAGATCCTCCCGGCGCTCGGTGCAGCCGCTCGGTTCGAGCTGGCAAGATCCATCGCACTGCAGGTCCCCGCCTTCGAAACCCAGCTCGAAGCAGGATACGCCCCCAAGGTCGACGCCATCGCACTCCTCCCAGGAATCGAGCACGCCGTCCCCGCAGGTATCAGCGATACCCACCGCTCGATCATTGCACGCAGCCAGAAGCAATAACAAACAGAGCAACAGAATCTTCGCCACCCCACATCACCCCCATTGAGCTCGAATTGTTCAAGCTTCACATGGTTCTGGTTCGGCATCGGCAGCGCCGGCCAATGCATCGATTATCGCCGCGCAGCCGCCATTCGTGAGGTCCTGGACCCCTGAAAAACGCGGTGGCGCTCTTGCACCACTTGAAACACATGGAACGCATGGAACAACGTGGAACGTTTCTTGTTTCACTCCAAGGTTGCGCGAACCCGCACATATATCGGTAAATATTGAGATTACAAGGTGTTGCGCGACACGCGTTCATTGGCACAGTCCTCGCACTGGCGAACCGTAGAAAGGACGCGACGCGAAACATGGATCCCCGGTGGATCGCCATACCGCTGTTCAGTGACGAAGTCGCACCGCGATTCTGCTTTGCGCGGTGGATGCTCTTAATAGAGGTGGAGGACGGCGCGGTGATAGAGCGGGAGCAGCTCGATGTGGAGGGATTCGGCTGGGGTGGGCGGCTCTACCTCCTGTCCCAGCGACAAGTGACGATGCTGGTGTGCGGTGGTTTCAACCGGCGGTATCTGCACCTGGCGGAGGCGCTGGGCATCTTCGTGAGTTGGGGCCACACCGGACCGGTGGAGCCCATGATCAAGAAGCTATGCGCCGGCGACCTGCCGCTGGCGCCCAAGGAAAACATCCCGGGTTCCGGTTGCGGCCTCAGACAGGGCCGAGGCCGGGGCCGGGGCCAAAGACAAAAACAGAGACAGGGACATCCCAGGAGTACGACAAATGAATCCATCCCCAAGAGACGAAATCGTTAAATCCGAAAAGCGGGCCCAGGAGGCAATGAGTCGCATCCCCCACAAGATCCTCATCATGAGCGGCAAAGGCGGTGTGGGCAAAACCACGATGGCGGTGAACCTGGCCTTCGCCATGGCGGACCAGGGTCTGGAGGTGGGTCTTCTGGACGCGGATCTCCACGGCCCCAACGTCGCCCTCATGGCGGGCGTACAGGGGCAGCAGCTCGAAACGGCAGACGACCGTATCAAGCCCATTCGGGCGACTCCGAAGGTACGGGTCCTCTCCATCGCATTCTTTTTGCCTCACCCCGACGCGCCCATCGCCTGGCGCGGCCCGCGCAAGAGCGGCGCCATCCGACAGCTCCTGGCCGACGGCGACTGGGAAGGCGTGGACGTACTGATTGTGGACTGCCCCCCCGGCACCGGGGACGAGCCCATGTCCGTGGGGCAACTCATCCCCGATGCCGATGGCGCCATCGTGGTGACCTCGCCCCAGGACGTCTCCCTGCTCGACTCTCGCAAGTGCGTGGGCTTCGTGGGCCAGATCGGGTTGAAGATGCTCGGCATCGTGGAGAATATGAGCGGCTTCGTCTGCCCCTCGTGTGGAGAGCGGGTGGATCTGTTTAAGACCGGCGGCGGGGAGCGGGCCGCCACCGAGCTCGGGGTGAAGTTCCTGGGACGGATCCCCCTGTCGGCGGCCATGGTCGAAGCGGGAGACTCGGGGAAACCCCTCGTAGCCTCGCACCCAGAGGACCTAGCCGCGATCGCCATCGGGCAGGTGGCCGACAAGTTGCGGGAAAGCTGGAAATCGGAGGAGTAAGACGTACCATGCGTTCAATAATTATTGGGTTATGCGCCCTGTGGATCCTGCTTCCGGCCTCGGGCTGTACGGACAAACCCCAAAAATCCAAACCTCGAGCCACCGAGACCCTGGAGCCCAGCTCCAAAACCATGGCGGCCGATTTCTCATCGCCCGGTAAGACCACACCCAGGGCCACCGGGAAAATGATCGTCCTGGTCGATCGGCGATGCACCTCCCGGCGATGTCACACCAAGCGCACCGTGCACCGGCTCAAGCGCATGGCCAAGGGAGTCACCGTGGTGCAGCTCGACTACAGCTCGGCGAAGGCGAAGAAGATCTTCGCCCGGGAGGGGCTCACCCACCTCCCCGCGTACCTGTTCGAGGGACCGCTGTCCGACGCCGCGAGTGGAGGCCGACTGTCGCGTTTCCTCAAGCGCACCCCCAAGGGGAAGCTGCGGATGCTCAAGGTCCGTGCGGACTTCGACCCACGGGCCGAGATCTGCGACAACCGGAAAGACGACACGGGCAACGGCCAGGTGGACTGCGCCGATGCCACCTGCAAGGATGCGGTCCCCTGTCGCGCGGAGGTCCCCAAGCAGTTGACGCTGTTCGTCATGTCCCAATGCCCCTACGGCATCCGGGCCCTGGACGCCATGTTTGAGCTGCTCAAAGCCTTCAACAGAAAGATAGACTTTCGCATCTACTACATTGCCCAGGTCAAGGGCGAGGGATTCAAGTCGCTGCACGGCCAACCCGAGGTGGACGAGAACATCCGGGGGCTCTGCGCCATCCGGCACTACCCGAAGCGGTACAAGTACATGGACTACATCTGGTGCCGAAACCGCAAGATCAAGGACAAGAACTGGAAGGCATGCACCGGGACTAAAACCGGCATTGACGCCGCCGTCATCGAGCGGTGCGCGTCGGGCGCCCAGGGCAAGGAGCTGTTGAGAAAAAACCTTCAGCTCGCCCAGAAGTTGAAGATCAGCTCCAGCCCCACCTGGCTGGCCAACAACCGTCATCTGTTCCACGGCATCGTCCCCGAGTCCATCAAGCAGCAGCTCTGCAAGCGCAACAAGGCCCTCGCCGGGTGTGAAAAGCGCCTGTCCACCAAGTCCCCGGTGCCCGACGGGGTCTGCAACTGAGCCGCTGGGATTCTATGGGCACCATGGATAAAAAGCGGCGCATGGACAGACGCGACTTCCTCAAGACCGTTGGGGTCGGCGCGGCGGGTCCCGGTCTGATTGCGCCGGCGGCGGGGCTGGTCACGCCGGCGGCGGGGATCGGTCCCGCCCTGCGGCCCGAGACCCGGGTAGCGAACACCCTGGCCCAGGAGATCCCGTCGTTGTGCGACCTGTGCTTCTGGCGCTGCGGGATCCTGGCCAAGGTTCGCGACGGAGCCGTGGTGCGCGTGGAAGGGAACCCGGACCACCCCCGAAGCCAGGGGCGACTCTGCGCGCGGGGCCTCTCCGGGTGGCGCCAGATCGAGGATCCGAACCGGCTGAAGTTCCCGTTGCTCCGGGTGGGAAAACGCGGCGATGGGAATTGGAAACGCATCTCCTGGGACCGCGCCCTGGACCTGTGGGCCACCAAAACCCAGGAGACCATCCGCAAGGACGGGCCGGGGTCCATCGGGCTGTTTTCCCACGGCCTCTCGTCGAGGTTCATCAACGGCTTCATGCACCACCTGGGCAACCCGAACCGCACGGCGCCCTCCTTCGGGCAGTGTCGCGGGCCCCGGGACGTCGGATTCGGCCTCACCTTCGGCGAGGGTCCCGGCTCGCCGGCCCGACACGACATGGCGCGCAGTCGCATGATCGTTCTGCTGGGCTCCCACATAGGCGAAAACGTTCAAACCGCCCAGGTGGCCGAGCTCGCCGAGGCGCTGAGTCGCGGCGCGCGACTGGTTGTGGCAGACCCCCGCCTCTCGGTGGCGGCGTCCAAGGCCCACCGGTGGATGAACATCCGACCGGGTACCGACACGGCCTTGGTCCTGGCCTGGATCCACGTGCTGCTCACCGAGGGGACCTACGACCGCGAGTACGTCGCCCGCCATACCATCGGGCTGACCGAGCTGCTCCGAGAGGCGGCGCCCTACACGCCCGAATGGGCAGCCCAGGTGACCCAAATACCGGCCAAGGACATCGTCGCCGAGGCGCGGGAGATGGCCCGGCGCCGTCCGGCGGTGATGATCCACTGCGGACGGTTCAGCACCTGGTACGGCAACGACACCCAGCGAAACCGCGCCATGGCGATCCTGACGGCCTTGCTGGGCGCCTGGGGCAGACCGGGCGGCTACTTCCTGCGCTCCAAAATCAGCCTGGGGCCCAGACCCTGCCCGGCGCCACACTCGGCCCCCGACCAGAGCGTTGCCACCGGTCGCCACGCCTTCACCCAACACGGAGTGGCGGCCCAGGAGCTCATCGAAGGGAGCCTCGGACCGAAGCGACGGATCCGCCAGTGGCTACTTTACGCGGTCAACCCCGTACAGTCCCTCCCCGGATTCGCGCGAACCCGAGAGGCCATGCGTAAGGTGGACTTCATCACCATGGTGGACATCCTCCCCACCGAGGGCGCCCTGTGGGCCGACCTGATCCTCCCGGAGGCCGGCTACCTCGAACGCTATGACGACATCTACGCGGTGAAGGACCACCCCCAGCCCTTCGTGGCCATCCGTCAGCCGGTGGCGCGCCCGAAGGGGGAGGCCAAGGGCCCCTATTGGATCGTACAGAACCTCGCCCACCGGCTCGGCCACACCGACTGCTTCCGACAGGCGCACGTCACCGGGTATCTGGACGAGCGGCTGGCCCCCCTCGGGTTGACCTACGCCGAGCTCGCTCGCAAGGGCGTACATCTGCTCAAGGAGCAGCGTCCCTATCTAACCGATGGGCAGGACCATGGATTCCGCACGCCCAGCCGCAAGATCGAGCTCTTCTCCGCGACCCTCCAGAAGAAGGGCTACGATCCCATCCCGCGCTTCGAGCCCGTGGACCAGCCACCCGTGGGTTGGTTCCGTCTGGTGGCGGGACGCAGCCCCTACCACTCCTTCGCGCGCACCCAGAACAACCCTCGGCTCCTGGCCAAGGACAACACGAACCTGCTGTGGCTCAACGACAAGGTGGCCAGGGCCAAGGGGATCACCGACGGCGTAGAAGTGTATGTGCAAAACACCGATGGCTATCGCACGGGCCCGGTGAAGGTGTTCGTCACGCCCGCCGTCCGGACGGACGTGATCTACACCGTGCACGGATTCGGTGGGCAGTCCAAGGCCCTCACCCAGGCGTACGGCAAGGGGATCTCGGACAACGCCCTGACTACACGGTTCCGGGTGGACGGCCCCACCGGCGCCACGGGGCTACGGGTGAACTTCGTCCGGCTCGTCACCCCAGATGGCGCCGAGATCAAGGGAGCTTCCAAGGAGTGCAAAAAGCAGCGGTCAGCGCTTCAGAAGCCCCCCCCCGCCGAGGCGCCGATTCCTTCGCACTCGCCTGCGCCCGGCAAGACCCCTGCGCCCGGCAAGACGCCTGCGCCCGGCAAGACACCGGCTTCGCCAGAGAAGCCGCCGGCCAATGGCGACAACACCTTCCGGGTGAACCTGGAGGATGGCTGTTAAATGTCACGCCAAGCCATGATCATAGACATGGATCGCTGCGTGGGCTGTGGCGCCTGCGTCATGGCGTGTGAGGAGGAGTGGGCGCTCCCCCAGGGCGTGCGCCGAAGCTGGGTGGAACCCCTGTTGCCCGTGGCCGCGCCCACAGGGCCCATGTATACGCACTACGTGGGCCTGTGCAGCCACTGCTCGGAGGCCACCTGTCTGGGGGCCTGCCCCACGGGGGCGACCTACCGCGACCCCAAGGGCCGTGTCCGGGTGGATCCCCGAGCCTGTATTGGGTGCGGATACTGTGTCGCGGCGTGTCCCTACGGCGCCCGCACTCTGCACCCGGATCACGGTCGCATCGAGAAGTGTGACTTCTGCGCGCCCCTGACCGACGCGGGGCTGACGCCCGCCTGTGTGCGAACCTGTCCCGCCGGCGCGCGCATCTTCGGGGATCTCGACGACCGGAGCAGCGAGGTGTCTCGCTACTTCCGAAAACATCCGGTGCGGTGTCTCGAGACGGACCGGGTCGCCATCCGGCCCAACGTGTACTACGCCGGAAGGCGACGGACCATCGCGCGGATCCTCGCCACTCATCCACCCCAGGAGGCGGGACTCAGGCCGCCGCTGCCCGGACGCCTGATGAAGTGGCTGCTGCGACCTGCGCTGGCAGGGATGCTGGGGTTGACCCTGGCCGCCCAGGGTGTCGCCTACCTCAAACAGATGCGTCGCCCGGAGCCAGAGCCAGAGCCGGCTCCCACCGAGGGCACCGTTCCAGAAAACACGGTGCATCGCCGGGACCAGTCCATGGTCTGGCTGCACTGGTTCAACGTCGGGGTCTGGGTCATGCAGTTGCTCACGGGGTTCGTGCTCCTGGGCCGCAGCGACTACAGGGTAACGCCGCCGTTCGTCTACGAGGTCGCGATCTCGGTGTTTGGCTCCCACGCGATGCTCCTGCGCTGGCACCTCGTGGTGGGCCTGGTATGGGTCGGGGTGCTGGTCACCTATGGCCTCTTCGGTTTCCGACGCTACCTGATGCCGTATCTCCGGGCGCTGTGGCCGCGCCCGGGGGATGCGACCTGGATCCTGGGCCGCGTCCTAAATTTCTTTGTGTCCAAGCCGCGCGATCTTCCCCCCCAGGGACGATACAACGCCGGGCAGAAGCTCTGCGGCGCGGTGGTCTCCACCGGGACGGTGATCATCATTATCACCGGGCTGATGATGTGGCTCCTACCCGGAAGCGGTCCCTGGATCCAGTGGGCGATCCCAGCCCACTTCGCCTCAATGTCCGTAGTGCTCGTGATGCTGGCCGTGCATATCTTCATGGCCGCCTTCGTCTCAACTCAGCGACCGGCCTTGAAATCCATGTTCACCGGTCGCATGGCCGTGGACTTCGCCCGGGAACACCATCCCCTGTGGCTGAAGCGTCGGCGAAAGGACTGACATAAATACCCCCATTAGTCTATGGGACATTCGACAAGTGTGATACTAAATCAACATGCGGCAAGCATTGATCCATATGGTCGGAATCCTGGTCCTCGCCGCGGGACCAGTCCTTCCCTATTTCCACCTGACCACGTCTCCCCACCGCTTCTGCCCGACCCACCGCAGCTTCGAGCTGGTGCACCCCCACCCCGAGGCTCCGTCCTCTCCAGAGGACTCCAGGCAGCCCACCGATGAGAACAATGACCACGAAACCTGCCTGATCGCCACGCTGATCCTGCAGCTCGTCAATCACCGTTCAGAGGGTACCCCTCTGTCGCAACAGCCGGAGCCGCGCCGCGATCGACCGGCCGAACCGCTGCACCTTCCGCTACACCGAGAACGGGACGTCGTGACCCTGGCGCCCAAGACCTCGCCCCCCTCCCTGCTGCTTATTTCGTAGTCGATGAGTCCACCGGTGACGGTGCGGTTCGTCGGCCCAAGGTATTCAGCATTCACAGGGAGGATACGACCATGTTCAAGATCGGATCGCGCACAGCCGTGATCGTGCTCACACTGCTTCTCGGATCCCCGGCGGCCCTCGCTCGCCGGCAGACATCCAAACCGGTCAAGCCGGCCGACGCCCGCCGGGTCACGCCGACCCCTGGCACCACACCGCCATCGGGGGCTCGTCCGGCGCAGGCAAAAAAAACCAGCGCCGACAAGCGCACGACGCGACTCGAGGCGCTGATCAAAAAGCTCGAAAAAAAGCTCGGCAAGCTCCAGAGCGCCCACGAGGACCTCGAGGTCAAGCAGCTCATCATGGAGAGCCAGGTGGAGTCGGTCACCCCCGAGAAGAAGGGGTTCAAGACCAAGACCTTCCTCGGCCACGCCCGATCTCTCCAGGGACTCAACCCCGAGATCTCCGTCACCGGGGACCTGGCCGGGGTGTTCTACCTGACCGACGGCAAGGAGTACGGGGCCACCGATCGCTCAAGCTTCCGCTTCCGTGGGCTGGGGCTGCACTTCCAGGCCGACCTGGATCCATTCTCCTTCATGAAGGCGGCCATCTCCATCACCCCCAACGGGGTGGTGTTCGGCGAGGCCTACGCCGTGTGGACAAACGTGGGCGGCGTCATGAACCTCATGGCCGGTAAGTTCCGCCAGCAGCTGGGCGTGGTCAACCGATGGCACAAGCATGGCCTCGACCAGTACGATTTTCCCCTTATGCTGACAGAGCCCTTCGGTCCGGGAGGACTCAACCAGTCCGGGCTCTCTTTCCAGTTCCTGTTGCCCAAAATCACCGCCCACGCCAACGAGCTGACGGTGCAGGTCACCAACGGGTCGAACTCCAAGGCCTTCTCGGGTGACACCTTCTCGGTGCCCACGACACTGGTCTACTTCAAAAACTACTGGGACCTGTCCAAGACCACCTACCTGGAATTGGGCTTGACCGGCATCGTCGGATTCAACAACCAGCGGGGCGGCCAGACCACCGAGGACCTCTACACCGACGAGGCGGCCACCATCCCCTTTACCCTCTACACCGGCCAGGGGAGCACGGTGCCCCTGTCCTTCGCTCCCATGGGCGAAGTTGTGGACGAGAAGTGGCGCGTCACGGCCTTCGGCGGGGCGAACCTGACCCTGTTCTGGGAGCCCATGAGAAAAGGGAAGTACCTGAACTTTCTGTGGCGGTCGTCCTTTTTGTACGGCTACAAGCGGCTCGCGCCTGACTCGGTGGGAAGTCGCCAGGACATCAACTGGATGGGGGGCTACTCCTACGTCCAGGCCAAGGTCTCCAGGACCGTAGAGCTGGGGCTGCGCGGCGATCTGGTGCGCACCTTCGAGGTCTCCGACGACAAAAACTACATGTACCAGGTGGTCCCCTACCTCATCTGGTGGCAATCCCCCTGGCTCCGCTTCCGGCTGGAGTACAACTACCACGACGGAAACGCCATGAAGGCCGCTCACCGGGCCATCCTGCAGGTAGTCTTCGCCGCGGGCCCACACAAACATGATCGATACTAGGAGGACGCGATGAAAACGCGTATGAACGATCCCAAAATCCAAAGAGACACCAAACCCAACACACGGCTCACTGCTTTGTGGAGCGCCGCCTGCGTCCTGGCCATTGGAGCCATGGCGTGGTCCACCCCGGCGTCGGCCCGCAAGCTGTACGTCATATCGTCAAACCCCACCTACTCGTCCATCGCCAAGCGCGTGGGGGGAAATCTCATTCGGGTGACCTACATCACCAAGGGAGATCAGGACCCCCACTTCGTGCGGCCCAAACCCTCCTTCGCCGTGCAGCTCTCCAAAGCCGACGCCTTCGTGGTCACCGGACTGGATCTGGAGCTGTGGGCACCCCGACTCACCGACAAGTCCATGAACAGAAGCATCCGCCAGGGCCAAAATGGCTACATCGCGGTGTACAGCGGCATGAAGCTCATGGAGATCCCCACCTCCCGGAGCCGCGCTTCAGGTGGGGTACACATGTTTGGCAACCCGCACGTGTACACCGGCCCCATGAACGCCAAGATCATCGCTAAGAACATCGCCATCGGCCTGTGCAAGGTCTCCCCGGCGAACTGCGCGGCCTTCAAGAAGGGCTACCGCCGGTTCAAATACCAGATCAACAGGCGCATGTTCGGCAAAAAGCTCATCAAGCTCCTGGGGGCCGGGACCCTCACCCGACTGACCGTGGCCGGGAAGCTCATCCCGTTTTTGCAAAAGCGCAAGTACCGGGGAAAGCCCATGGTGGACATGCTCGGCGGCTGGGCCAAAAAAGCCCTGCCCCTGTGGGGACAAAAGCTCGTGACCTATCACAAGAACTGGATCTACTTCACCAAAACCTTTGGGCTGAATGTCATCCAGGAGGTGGAGCCCAAGCCCGCCATCCCGCCGTCTCCCCAGTCCATCCGGCGACTGATCAACACCATGTCGAGACAGAAGATCAAGGTCATCCTGGCGGCCAACTTCTACGACGAGTCCAAGGTCCGCAAGGTCTGTAAGCGAGTGGGCGCCCAGTCGGTGATCGTGGCCTTCTCCGTTCACGGTAAGCGGGGGATCAACTCCTACTTCCAGCTCACAAATCACTGGATCTCCAACTTACTGGCGGCCTACAGGCGCGCGGGAGCCTTCAAATGATGGGCGGACTATTCGCGGACATCAGCCCCTGGCGCCTGATGGCGCTTCCCTTCATCGAGTGCCTCGTGCTGGTGGGCATCCACTCCTATCTCGGACTGCACGTGATCCGTCGTCAGGTGATCTTCGTGGATCTGAGCCTGGCCCAGATCGCCGCCCTGGGTACCACCATCGGTTTTTTGCTGGGGATCCATCCCCACGGCATGGGCGCCTTCTTGTTCTCGCTCTCGTTCACCTTCCTGGGCGCCGCCGTCTTCGCCATCACCCGCACCCGAAAGGCGCGGGTACCCCAGGAGGCGATCATCGGCCTGGTGTACGCCATGGCCGCCGCGCTGATGATCCTGGTCATCGATCGGGCCCCCCACGGCGCCGAGCACATCAAGGAGGTGCTCACCGGATCCATCCTGTGGGTCAAGGGCAGCGAGGTCCTCAGCGCGACGGTGGCCTACGCGATCATCGGCGTCTTCCACTTCGTCTTCCGCAAGCGGTTCATGGCCATCACCGACGACCCCGAAGGAGCGCGAGAGCAGGGTGTCAACGTGGTGCTGTGGGATCTCATCTTCTACATGACCTTCGGGTTCGTGATCACCTTCTCGGTGAACACCGCCGGAGTGCTCCTGGTCTTCGTGTTCCTGGTGGTACCGGCGGTCATCGGCACGGCCATCACCGACAACTTCAAACACCAGTTGCTCATCGGCTGGGCCATGGGAACCGTGGTCAGTGGGCTGGGGCTAGTCGCCAGCTATGTACTCGATCTACCCGCCGGCCCCGCCGTGGTGTCATTCTACGGGTTGGTCCTTCTGCTGGTGGCGCTCACCTTGTACGTGGTGCGCTCACCGAGCTGGCTACGGGCGCTGGGCCACGTGGGAATGGGGTGCCTGGTGCTGGTCCTGCTGGTGGGCTACTTCAACGTTCTACGGGCGCTGATCAACGCAGTGCCCGGCTGGAAGCGGGGTGAGCACCACGCGACACAAGCCCATGCCCCCGGCCACGCCCGCAAGCGCACGGCCGTGGGGCGCCTCGATGATCTCGACCTGGAGGCCAAGGAGAAGGCGGTCAAGAAGATGAAGGACCTGGCTCAGCTCAAGCGGTTTTTCGCCAAGGCCGAGACCCCCGGAGCCAAACTCAACCTCGCCGAGCGGGTGGCGCAGATCAATTCGCGCGAAGGCGCGAAGCTGCTCGTGACAGTGCTGGTCTCCGAGGCGCCCATCTTCTTCCGCAACACCGCCCTGGAGCGGCTCGCCAAGATCTGCCGGCGCCCCTTTGCCGTGGATCTGATGGAGGACGATGAGGCCAAGATCAGCAAGGTCATCACCGAGGTGAAGGGCTGTGTACACACCCTCGTCGCCCGACCCGCACCCGCTGCCGCAACGCCGCCCCGACCCAAACCGGTCCCCGCCGCCGCCGCGTCCACTCCTCCGGGCTAAGGCGGCTCTGGCCACCTCCCCTGTCATCCCGAGCGTAGCGAGGGATCTCTCCGTTGCACCTGTCAGTAGGGCCATACCGCACGCCGCTTGCCCCCCACCAGCGGGTCCCTCATACTTCTTACGGAGGAGGCGCACCATGAACCGAACACTCTGCTTGCTGACGGTGTTGATTTTGGTCGCTCCGGCGCTGGCCCGCGCAGCTCCTGGTGGACGAGATCAGGATGGCGATGGCATCCCCGACGCGTACGACATGTGCCCGACGGCGCCCGAGGATCGGGACGGCTTCCAGGACCAGGACGGCTGCCCGGACCCCGACAACGACAAGGACGGCATACCGGACGTGCGCGACAAGTGTCCCAACGACCCGGAGAACTTTAATGGGTTCCAGGACCAAGACGGCTGCCCGGACCGCAAGAGAAAACCCGTCGTGGTCGTCCATGCCTGCCCGCCCATCCGCGGCGGCATCACCTTCGGCCGGCGCAGCGCACGCATCCCAAAGCGGTCCATTGCCGTCCTCAAGCAGGTCGTGCGTATCCTGGGAAAGTACAAGAGCGTGAAGCTGGTGGAGGTGCAGGGGTACGCCGACGACTACCGCTCGGCCAAAGCCGATCTGCGCCTCAGTCTCCGAAGGGCCAAGGCCATCTGTCGCAACCTGATCAAGCGCGGCATCTCGGCCAAGCGGTTGGTGGCCAAGGGCTACGGGAGGCCCCACAAGCGGGGCAAGAAACGCACAAAGGCTGCCCGCGCCCGCAACCACAACCGCCGGGTCCTGTTCAAGATCCTCAAAAAGACCAAGCCGGGCCCCCGCAAAAAGCGGCGGTCAAAACGATCAAGGTGATTTCGATCGGGTCCTAAAAATCGCTGATGCGGTCGACCAGGCTCGGCACGTCGACGAAGGGATTCCGGTTCCCCTGGTAGGCTTGGATCCGGTTGTTTCGGGTGCGCTCCAGGTCATCTACGGGATCGGCCTCGTGCCAGGCACGAAGCACCGCCTCTTCGTAGTCGTGGATGACTCCGTTGGTCGAGATCCTGTCGTCATCAAAGGGGACTCCCTCGATCACCGTGGTCCGGTACCGCGCAGCCATATAGAAATGCGCGCGGGCGATGTCTCCTCGTCGGTCCGGACGCACCTGATAGATCTTGCGCGCCCCCGCGCCTATGTTGGCGCCCAGAACCGAGTTCACAGCGTCGGGATTGCTGGTCATCCCGAAGTCGTAGCTGGAGCGACTGGAATTGCTCGAAATATCCGTAGGGAAGATATGGTGCAGGTCAGACTTCATGGGCTCGGCCTTGTCGAACTGCGACTGGGGCCAGGTGTGCTCCGTGTTGAAACCACCCTCGCCGTAGGCCTGGGTGCTATCTCGTGGAAGCTCCGTTTTTGTGTGCCTATAGATGCTCTCCACCCAACCATCATGGACATCGACGACGGAGAACATGAGGGTTCGGGCGCTGTTTTGCCCCAGGTAGCCATAGGCCCGATGTCCGTCCACGAAGGGGAGCATAGCGGCGAGGAGAGGCTCGTCCGACAACCCATCCAGGGCTGTGTAAAAGAGTCCGGCATCCACCCCCAGGTTCATACACGCCAGGGACTCGGGCCCCAGGACAGCATAGTCCTCATCTTCGGTAATCACCTCGAACTGGACGAAGTAATCAACGTCGCCATCGGGGGTAAAGTCCCGCACGCCCGTGAGCGTGACCAGGACCTCTCTTTTCCAATGGGGCTCAGGTAGCACTGTGCCTTGTTCCAGAGGCGTACATCCGTTGTCGGTCTCTTCGTACCCCACCATGCAAAAGTGTAGCTTCAGGGGAAACACGACCCCCTCATCTACGTTGGAGCTGGTCACCCACACCAGCACGTTGCTCGTCGGCTCAGCCGCCAGCTTCACCGTAAAGCTGTCGGTGTCACCGTCTTCGCTGGTCAGTAGCTCGGTCTTGTCCACCAGGATCTGCTTTTCAGCGGTGCACGTAGGATCCGGCTGGGCATCGATGCAACCATCACCCTCGCTACAGGTCTGGCCGCTGCAGGGATCTTCCGAGAGGCAGTTCTCGTCACAGGGAACGACGCAAGCACCGCTGGAGCACTCCAGGATCAGGCGGTAGTGCCCCCGGTCGATCCCCATATAGGTCCCCATGACGATCAGATACTCGCCGTCGGTTGGGACTGTAAAACCCGTGATCTTAGCGTGGACGCCGTAGCCACCGTCATCGTCGAAGGCCAGGGGCTCGAGACCATAGAACCCGTCCTCCCGCTTGGGCCCATAGAGAAACAGCGTGGAGTCCAGTGCCCGAGCCGTGCCCAGATGGCTATTCTCCACGGTAACGATGGAGCCCCCCGACGCAGTGAAGAACCAACCATCGAGCTGTCCGTCGGCCACGAACTCACCGAAGACCTCACCGCCAAAGGAGATGCGTCCCCGAAACTCGATCACATCACCCGAGATGTCTGTCTTGCCCGGCTCCTGGATCAAGGGCGGCTCGAGCTCACCCGAGCCCTTGAGCTGGCCATCCTCACAGGCATACGCTGACAAGAGGAACACGACACACGAAGACAAGATGAAAAACCGATTGGCCATGGGGAGCACCTCACAGATAGAGTAAGCGATCTATCCAATTCTCACGAACTTCACGGATCCCAAGTCATAGCACTGGTGGTACCGGCGAGCAAACTGTCGCACGCCCTCCGGGTGCACGCGAATTCGGGGGATCAATCGGGGTTGGTGCTGACGCCAGAGGGATTGATGGACCACTCGAAGTTGTCGAGCAGGGAGAGGGAGTCGAGGATGCCGTCAGATACATCAAACACCATGAGCTCCAGCACCATGAGCTCCCCGCCGACGATGGGCGCGGTGGTCTGCAGCCACACGGTGCCGCCGCCGGTGCTCGCCACATCCATTCCCGTGCCGGCCAGCAGCGCGGTTCCCCCGGGGCAGGTGTAGCAGCCCTTGGGTACACACAGGTCGAAGAACCCGTTGTTGACCGACACCGGGTTGTTTTGCGAATCGAAGGAGATGTTGGTGTCCGCCGGGATCCCCGCCGCGCCCGTGTTGAGCAGCGCGAGGAAAAAATCGTTGAATGTCGTGCACGAGTAAGTCCAGTACTCCGACGAGAAGAACCGGAAGTTGTAGGCAAAGGACTGGGCGTTGGTGGGCACCCGGATGGTCAAGCGCACGTTGATGGAGTCGTTCGCGCCCGAGCCCGCCGGGCAGGTGCCGCTGCAACCGGCCGAAGAAGGCAGAATGCCCCCATGGGCGGCCAGATAGATGGCCGGCGGCTGACCGCTCGACCCGAAGCCCGTACCCCCGTTGGGGTTGACATAGTCGGGATCGTTCGCGTCCCGCATTCTCCCCGAAGAGATGCCGGCCATGGTGGGACCGTTCTGGGGCGCGATGCCTCCGGTGCCGTAGTTGGTCATGATGGCCGACTGGAAGTTCTGCATGTTCCCCAACTCCGCGGCGCTGGGAGTGGAGCCGTCGGCGCGCACGAACTCGGCGCTGATGACGCCCCATTTCTTTTGGCCCAGGGGCGGATTGGCGGTGGTGAACTCACACAGATCCATGGCCTGGGCCACATCGGTGGGGCTCACGGAGCCGAACTTCGCCACGGAGCTGCACAAAGAGGGGACCACTGTGTCCGAGGTGGAGGGATCGCAGTCATCGTCCACGCCATTGCCGACGAACTCGAAGGCGCCGGGATTGACCAGCACCGGGTCGGAGCAGCCCCAAATATTCTCGCAGCAGTCGCCCTGACAGGCGTTCCAGCCATCACCATCCACGTCGGGCGGATTGTCCGGGACCCCGTCGCAGTCGTGGTCCAGGCCGTCACACTGTTCGAGCGCGGGAAGCACCTCTCCGGTACAGAAACCGTAGCCCGTACCTTGCGCATTGCACACCTGGGTGCCTCCGACGCAGGTACCCACGCCCTCGGTTCCGGCCGACCCGTTGTAGCAGGACTCGGACTGGCCGGGAGCGCAAAGGCAATCCGGCCCATCCTCGTTTGCCATCCCATCGCAGTCGTCATCCGCCGCCGTGGCGCAAACCTCCTGGGTGGGGACAACCTCGCCCACGCAGGGCCCGTAGCCCGTGCCTGTGGCATCGCAGGTGGAGACGCCGGCCACGCAGATGCCCACGCCCTCGGTTCCGGCGGGCCCGCCATAGCAGGGCTCGGCGGCGCCCGGCACGCAGAGGCAACCGTCTCCCTCCTCGTTGACCAGGCCATCGCAGTCGTCGTCCACCAGGGTGGTGCAGGTCTCTACCCCGGGGGTGACTTCGCCCTCACAGTCCCCATACCCTGAGCCCTCGGCGTTGCAGGTCATGGTGCCGCCCTGGCAGATCCCCACCCCTTCGGTTCCCGCCGGTCCGGTGTAACACACCGCCACGCCCCCCGGCGTGCAGCCGCAGCCGTCCGCCTGCTCGTTGATCTCGCCATCGCAGTCGTCGTCCGCCGGCGAGTCGCAGTCCTCGGCTATGGGCGTGACCTCACCCTCACACCGCCCCCACACGCCGTCTGCATCGCAAATCGCGGTGCCGGCCACGCAGATGCCTACGCCCTCGGTCCCCTCGGGGCCGGTGTAGCAGCTCCCCTGTTCCCCGGGATTGCACGGCTCCGTGTTGCCGTTATCATTCCCATTGGTGTTGAGACTCAGCGAATTGCTTGGACCGCAAGCTACAATCCCCACCGCGACCAGGGCGAGCAAGGTCATCCGTAGTGTACTGAACTGCATCGGGACTCCTCCGGGGGTGGGTTGCACCCGGACCCGTAGATCCGAGACACCCCCTAAGTCCATCATAAGCTCTGCAGCACGGATCGCTCAAGCCCAATGATCAAGCCACAGGGTTCTTTAGGGAGGCACGGACCTGAGCCAGGAGCTGGTCTTCGTCCACGGGCTTTTCCAGCACGGGGACGTTCTTGGTCAAGGCGATGTGCTTGGAGTGGTACCCGCTGACCACGATCACCGGGGTCGTTTTCAGCGCCTTTTCGTGACGCAGGCGGCGGTAGAAGTCCGGGCCCGTAGCCGTGGGCATCTCGATATCCAGGAGGATCAGGTCCGGCGCCTCGTCCCGGGCGACCCGTAGGCCATCGGCGCCGTTGTCAGCCGAGACCACCTCGTAGTCGTTGTCCGTGAGCACATTCGTGAGAAATCCGACGATGTTCGGGTCGTCATCAATGATCAGGATCTTGGTCATTTTGCTCTTCCGTTCGTAGAAACGCTTACACCAGGCTCGTCGCGTCTGGGCAATGTTACACGAAAAACAGCTCCATGACCGAGCTCCGATTCCACGGTGAGCGTGCCGCCATGATCCGCCACTACCCGACTCGCCACCAGTAACCCCATGCCATTGCCTTGCCAGCCCTTGGTGCTCACAGGCTCCCTGAATAGCTTATCTCTGGTGGCGGCGTCCATACCGCAGCCGGTGTCGGTCACCACGAAGCGGACCTGATCGGGGTCGGCCTCGATGCGAAGGGTGACCCGACAGGGGACCGCGGCGTCGCTCCGAAGCGATCCACAGGCCTCAATGCCGTTGGAAACGATGTTGGCCAAACACGCCGTGATCCCCTCGGCGTCCATCCATAGGCGTACATTTTGGGGCCCCGGCTCAAAGCTCAGCTCCACCCCGTCCTGGGCGGCCACGTCGCGGAACAGATCCACGATCTCCGCGCCCACCTCCTGAGGATCCACCGCCGCCATCTGTCCCGAGACCCCCCGGGTCACCTTGGTGCAACCGGTGACCAGCGTGTTGAGTCGATCCACATTCCGGCTCAGGCTCTGTAGCCCCCCCTCGGTGCGCTCGGGCAGCGACTTTTTCAACCCTGTGCGGATATCATAGGCCGAGCCCCGCAACCCCGTGAGCACGTTCTTCATGCGGTGGGCGATCTCGCCCACGCCGCGCCCCACCGCGGCGATCTCCGCGAGCCGATGGAGCTCGGTGACGTTGAGGGACATCTCCACCACGAAATCCTTGTCCCGGCCGCCGGTGGAAAGCGGCGCCGTGGAGACCAGGTAGTTCTGGGGCTCCCCGTCGATGCCAAAGCGGGTCTGTGAAACGGTGTGAGTCTGGCCGTCGGCCAGGGTCGCTACGGCCGGGCAATCGGCGCAGGGGTCGGACCGATGGCGATACACCTCGTAGCAGTGTACGCCGGTCACCTCGCCGAAGCGGCTCCGTACGTGGTCGTTGGCCTGCATGATACGCAAGTTCTTGTTGATGATGGCCACCGAGCAGGGCGCCAGATTGAACACCAGATCGAGCTGCTTTTGCAGATCCTTTTGCTCGGTGACGTCGTAGGACATCTTGGCCACGTACGCCACTTGTCCGGTCTCGTCCAGAATCGGCGCGTGGTGCACCACGTACTCCACCCCCTGACCCAGCCGATCGATACCCGTTTCATCGCTCCGCCGAGCGCGCCCGTCCATGAAGACGCGCTGGGCCGCACAGGGCCGACAGCTCACGTCGCGCTTCTTGTACACCTCGTAGCACTTACGCCCGTCGGCCTCCCCAAAGACCGCCACGAAGTTGTGGTTGGCGACGACAATGTTGAGCTGCTCATCGAGCACCGTAATGTAGATCGGTGCGTATTCGAACATCTGGTCCGAGAGCCAACGTTGGACCAAAGGTGGCGCATCAGTGATCACGCTCACTCCTCAGACACGGTTGCTCAGCACCGCCTGAATCCGCGCCAGGTGGTCCAGGTCCTCGTCCATATCGGGATGGTCAAGCTCTTTGTCCAGCTCCAACACCTCGACCAACAGCTCGGCGCACGTGTCCAACGCATTGAGCCCCTCGTGGGCCAAACTACGCACCAACAACAGAGAACGCCGGGTCTCCAGATCCGCGGGATCCAAAATGTCCAGGGCTCGTTCGAAGAGCTCCAGGGCCTCGGTGAAATGACCCCAGGTGCACTCCATCTCTCCGAGCTCCGCCAGGGCAAAGAGCCTCGCCCGCTCCATGCCGATCTTCTCGGACAGCTCCAGCGCTTCCTCAAAAAGCTGCACCGAGATGCGCCAGCGAATCGCCTTGTACACCTTTCCCATATGGATCATCGTGATGCACTCCCAGCGCCGTCGCTTGGCGTGCCGCACCATCAACAGCAGCTCCCAGAGGATCCGCGCGGCCTCACCGTACTGACCCGAATCCGCCTTGAGCTTGGCGTCCAGGGTCTCCCGCATGAGCTCCACGTCCGCCTTCTCCACATCCGAAACGAAATCGATAGCCCAGTGCATAGATCCCCTCCACCTCCTAGTACAATCGCTGCGGCAACTCTGCCAACGAGGCATCAATGACCGCCATAATCTGCTTGTCGCCGAAGCCCAACATCTCCGAGGCGCTGTTGGGGCAGACCATGGCGCACATGCCGCAACCCTGACAGGCGGCCTCGTCCACCACCAGCTTATGGTTCTGCTCATCGATGGACCGGGCGTCGTGGGGGCAAATGGTGATGCACTGCTCACACAGGGCGCACAGGGCTTCGTGAACCCGTGAGACGACCCTCGCCGTGGTGACCTGCGGCTTCGACAGATACGTATAGGCACGCTGGGCCGCCGCCTCGGCTTGGCAGATGGCGTCCATGATGGGGCTCGGCGAATGGGCCGTTCCCACCAAAAAGAGCCCCTCCCGGGCGAAGTCCACGGGCCGCCACTTGGAGTCCGCCTCTTGGAAGAAGCCGTCCTGGGTGAGATCCACGCCCAAGATCTCCCCCAATGAGACGTTGGAAGCGTCCGGCTCAATGGCCGTGGAGAGCACTAGCAGGTCGGTCTTCATGGAGATGGGTTGTCCAAGGATCGAGTCATCCCAAGTCACCACCGGCCCCTCCTCGCCCACCTCCACCCGGGGTTTCGCCTCGGGGTCGTAGCTCGCGAAGAGCACCCCCGCCCCACGGGCCTTGGTGTAGAACCGCTCCAGGCCGCCGTAGGCCATGAGGTCCCGATAGAGCACGATGATGCGAGTGTCGGGGTTGGCCTCGCGGATCTTGAAGCTGTTTTTGAGGGCGGCGGCGCAACACACCCGGCTGCAGTAGTCGTGGGCGCCCTTCTCCCGGGAGCCCACGCACTGGATCATTACCACCTTGTTGAGCCCCTTGGGGTCGATGGCGCCCGTGGCCAGACCCTCCTCGAGCTCCCCCTGGGTGACGATGGTGTCGGACTGGGCGTATTGATACTCCACCGTGGCGGCTTCGTGCCCCCCGGTGGCGATGATGGTGGCCCCGTGAAGGACCTCGATGGTCTCGGAGGACCCGTACTGGATCACCGTGCGAAACCGGCCCAGGGAGCCGCTCGACCGCAGGACCTCGGCGTTGCGATGGACGGTGATGAGGCGATGCTCCCAGATGCGCTGCTGGGTCTCGGCCGCAAGCGCTTTGGGATCGAGGCCGTCGAGCGTGTAGTGCAGCCGCCGCAAGGGTCGGCCACCCAACTCGTCGGTGCGCTCCACCAGATGCACCTCGATGCCGCGGTCGGCCAACGACAGGGCGGCACGCATTCCCGCTATTCCTCCCCCCACCACCAGCGCCTTCTGCTCCACGTCCATGGTGTGAGTCTCCACGGGCTCGGCGCGCTTGAGCTTCTCCACCGAGACCGTGAGCAGGCTCCGCACCTTGCGCAAAAGGGCGGGGATATCTTTTTCCACTGCGGCCCGTAGGATCAACCCGCGGATGTCCGCCACGTCCACGAAGGTAGGACTGAACCCGGCCTCCCGGGCCATGTTCTTGAGACGCTTCCGATAGATGTACGGCAGGCAGGCGCCGAACAGCACCCGATTGCACTGCGACTCGCCCAGCACCGCCAAGGCCTTGTCGTAGCCCTCTCCCCGGCAGAGTTCGTCTACGATATGAACCTCCCCCACGCCGGCGCGCTTCAGGAGCATCTCGGCCAGGTCCTCGAGGTTCACGTTGGGCGGAAGCTTGCCGTGGTTCCACCGACACAGGACCACCGCCACATTGGCGAGCTCACGGACGTTGTCGCGCTCGGCGGGCAGCACAGGCTCGCCTTTGGGCTCCTTGCCCATGGAGATCATGAGCTTGCACGCCTCCCCCGCCGCGGCGCTGCCGCTGGTCAACGACTCCGAGATATCCGTCAGACCCATGAAGGATCCACAGAGAAAGACGCCCTCGCGCTGACTCCTCACCTTCTCAAATCCCACAGGGCTCAGGTAGCCCGCCTCCGAGGGCTCGATTCCCAGCAGACCGCCCAGCTCCACCGCCGCCCGCGGGGGACGCTGCCCGGTGGAGAGCACCACCAGGTCATAATTCTCGGTGACAAACGCTTCGGCGGCATCGTCCCAATAGCGCACCGCGAGCTGCCCGTCCTCCAGGGGCTCCACAGCGTGGGACCGGCAGCGCACCAACCGCACGCCATGCTCCTCTTCCGCATACTCCCGGTAGCGGTAAAAGTCCTTTCCGTAGGTGCGCATGTCCATATAGAAGATGGTGGTCTCTACGTCCTCGGGCCCCTTCTCGTGGGCCAACACCGCCTCCTTGAGGGCGAACATGCAGCAAACAGACGAGCAGAAGTCCCGTCCCTCCTTGCGGTTGCGAGAGCCCACACACTGGAGCCAGGCGAGCTTGTGCGCGGTGGCCCCGTCGCCAGGCCGGCGCAGGGTTCCATCGTAGCTGCCCGAGGCGCTGATGAGCCGCTCAAACTCCAGGGCGGTAACCACGTTGGGGGATCGGGTGTAGGCCGTCTGCTCCGGGAACTCGGCCGGATCGAACAGCTCGGTGCCGGTGGCCAAGATGATGGCATCCACCCCCGTGGTGAGCTCCTCGTCAGCGGCGTCTAAGTTGATGGCGTCCACGGGGCACACCTTGACGCACTCGCCGCACTTGTCACAGGCGTTCGCGTCGATGAGGTACATGTTGGGCAGGTTGTGCGGCACGGGCCGATAGATGGCCTTGCGCACGGTCAACCCCTGGTTGAACTCGTCCACCACCTCGATGGGACACACGTCCGTGCAGTAGCCGGTCCCCACGCAGATGTCCGTGTCCACGTGCCGGGCCCGCCGCAGCAGGTCTATCTCGTAGCTCCCCGGATCTCCCCGGATGGCACGCACCTCGGTAAACGGCAGGATCCGGATGTTGTCGTGGAACAATCCCTTGCGCATGCAGTACTGCGACGCATACTCCCGCCCCACCACCGGGAGCATCTTGCACATGCCGCAGTGGTCCGAGGGGAACTGATGGTCCAGCTTGGCCAGAATGCCCCCGATGGCCGGGGAGCTGTCGGTGAGCAGCACTCGGTAGCCCACCTCCGCCAGATCCAGCGCGGCGCGGATACCCGCAACGCCAGCACCCACCACCAGCACGCGGCCAATATTCGTTTCTTCCATGCTAGCCTCTTTCAAATCGCCGTCCATGGACCTACTTGCTCTGCCCGGTGACCTCGTCGAGCTCTTCGTCATGGAAGGTGGCCATGGGCTGGGCCTCCTGGAGATCCTGCCCCGGAACGTACCCGAAGCGGATCTGGGTCTTTTCCGACACCGTGCGGAACAGCTCCATGATGGGCAGGTCGTTGGGGCAGGCGCTCGAGCACTGCCCACAGCCCACGCAGAGGGTGGACATATGCACCATGCGCGTCAGGTGGTAAAAGGTCGTATCCGTGGGGAGCTTGAGCAGACCCCGTTTCTCGGCCCAGGCCATGTACTGCTCGCCGTCGTGGCGGAAGGTGTCGGTGACAAAGACACACTCCCGGCAGTAGCAGGCCGGGCACGCCACCCGACAGTTGTAGCAGTTGATACACCCGGCCAGCGCATCCTGCAGGCCATCTATACTGTCGGTCTGCGCCGTAAACTCCTCAAAGAGCTGCTTCTTCGCGGCCTCGCGCTGGGCCACCAGCGCCCCGACAGCCTCGGTGCGCCCGTCGGGGTCGCCCTCGGCAACCTCCAGCTTCGCCGAGGCGAGGGCCTCGCGCCCCTTGTCGGTCAGGGCTTCGATCCAGACCTGTTTCCCCGGCTCCGCGCCGACGACGGCCAGCCGGAGGTCCACACTGTCGCACACGGGATATTCACACACCTGGCAGGCGGCGGTGATCTCCACGCCTTCCAGGGTTGTCCCCCCCCCACTGGCGGCCTGGGCCACGAAGGTCGCCGAGAGGTGCTCGTCGCCCGCGGCCAGGGCGAGGTAGGCGTTGTTCTCGTAGCGTCCGTAGCAGTCGAGCCCGATGAGCAAAAGATCATCGAGATGCGACTGGTGTAACTTGACCAGCTCAATGACCGCGCGGAGCTCACAGCTCCTCAACACCACCGCCACGGGCCGGCCGGCGGGCCGATTCGTGAGGGCCGCCACCTGCTTGGCCGCGTTGGTGGTGACCACCGGAGCGAAGGGATCCAGATCCGCCAGATCCGCCCGGTTCGCGATGAGGCTCTGCATCACCACCCGCTTGTGGAACTGGCGGGTGGGCACCATCACCGCCTCCACCACACCCTTGTCCAGCAGATCCCCCAGCAGGGTCTCGAGCGCCTGGTTCAGGCCCTCACTCGTGTTCAGCGTCGCGTACTGCATCACGCTACCTTCTTGCCTTTCATCTCGCAGGGACCCAACTCCATAAGCCGACTGGTCATCTCTTCCACGGTCTCGGCGAACATGTTGCCCTCCGAGGCCGCCACCCACCGCAACCACAGCCGATCCCGATCAACGCCGAAGCGGCCCAGCACCTCATGTAGCAGAGCCACCCGTCGCCGGGCCTTCATATTGCCGTTGATGTAGTGGCAGTCTCCGGGCCAGCAGCCGCCGATGAACACCCCGTCAGTGCCCTCTAAAAAGGCCTTGAGCACAAACTTGGGGTCCACCATGCCGCTGCACATCATGCGGATGATTTTCACGTTGGCCGGATAGCTCAACCTGGAAGTTCCGGCCAGATCCGCGGCGGTGAAGGTGCACCAGTTGCACAAAAATGCGGTAATCGTTGGTTCGAAGTCCTTGCTCATCCTTCGCTCCCTTCAGCCAAAAGACCCTCGATCTCGGCGAAGATCTGCTTGTCGGTGAAGTGTTCAACCTTGGCGGCGCCGCTGGGGCACCAGCCCGCGCAGCTTCCGCAGCCCTTGCACAGGGCGGTATTGACCACCGAGACCCCGCGTCGGGAATCGATCTCGATGGCGGAATAGGGGCACAGCCCGATGCACACCTGGCAGCCGATGCAGATGTCGGGGTCGATGCCCGAGATCATCGGCGCCACGGTGACGTGGCCGGCGCTCGACAGAGCCAATGCCTCAGCAGCGGCGGCCTTGGCTTGGGCCACGGTGTCGGGAATGTCCTTGGGGCCCTGGCAGGCGCCGGCTAAAAAGACCCCCGCCGTCGGTGTATTCACCGGCGCCAGCTTGGGGTGCTCCTCCAGGAAGAATCCGTCACTGCCGACGGAGATGCCAAAGGTGCGGGCCACCTCGGGGGCGTTCGCACGCGCCTCCATGGCGGTACATAGCACCACCATCTCCACCGGCACCCGCACGATTTGCGCGGTGAGGGTGTCCTCGGCCACCACCACCAGCTTCCCCTCCTCATCCTCGTCCAGGGCCTCGTCGGTGACCAGGGCTGCCTTGCCGCGGATCATGCGCACACCCTCGGCCTGCACCCGGTTTAAAAACTCCTCGTACCCCTTCCCGAAACAGCGCATGTCGATATAGAAGTTAAACACCTCGGTGTCGTGCCCGCACTTGTCCTTGAGCAGATGCGCGTACTTGAGCGCGTACATGCAGCAGGTGCGCGAGCAGTACTCGTGGTAATTCACGTCCCGGCTGCCGATGCAGTGCAGGATGGCCACCGACTCGGGCGGGCGGGTAAACTTGTATCGGTCCTGGTCATCCCGGAGCAGGAGCTTGCCCGAGGTGGGGCCCGTGGCGTTGGAGAGCCGCTCGAACTCCAGGTTGGTGATCACGTTCGGGAAGCGGCCGTAGCCGAAGGGCTCCATGGGCGTGGGGTCTAAGACATCGAACCCCGTGGCCACGATGATGGAGCCCACGTTCACATCCACGATCTCGTCGGCCTGTTCGTAGTCGATGGCGTCGGCCACGCACACCGACGAGCAGATTCCACAGGCGCCGGTGTTCAGGTGCACGCAGGCGTCGGGATCGATGACCGGCACCTTGGGGATGGCCTGCTGGAAGGGGATGGAGATGGCCTTACGCAGGCGCAGCCCCTCGTTCCACTCCGAGTTCAGGGGCTGAGCCGGGTGGCGACCGTAGGTCTCGAAGTCGATGCAGTCGGCCGGGCACACCGACGCGCAGGCGCCGCAGGTGCGACACACGTCGGAGAGATCGTCGAAGGGGGTGGAGACCACCCGGTTCGCGCCGCGGTTGAAGATCCCGATGGCGGCCGCGCCCATGCGCTCGGCGCACATGCGAATGCACTGGCCGCACAGGATGCAGCTCTCATTCTCGGCGGCGAAGCGCGCATCTTTAACGCCATGCTCCCGGGCCATGGCGCGCAGCACCGGCACCTCAGGGCTCCGGGCCAGCATCAGCTCCAGGGTCAGTCGCCTGGACCGCTTCACCCGCTCCGAATCCGTGCGCACCGCCAACCCTTCGGTGGCCCGCAGGGTGCAAGAGGCCTGGAGCCCGGGTCTCCCGCCGGCCTCCACCTCCACCACGCACAGGCGGCAGCCCCCGTAGGGCTCCAAAGCCGGGTTGTAGCAGAGGGTGGGGATCTCGATCTTCTGCTCCCGCGCGGCCTCCAGGACGGTGGTGCCCTCGGCCACGATGACGGGCTGGTCATTGATTATGATACTCGGCATAGCCAGTTCCCTCAGCGATTCACGTCACACCGCAGGCAGCGGTGGGATTCGGCGCGGGCCGTGTCCTCGTCCAGCCCCAGCTCCACCAGGGCGAAGCCCCCACGACGGGCGTCCACCTCGAGGGTGGGCATGACGGGCCGGGACAGCTCGGCGAGCTCGTCCTCGGATAGATCCGTCGCGTCATCCAAGCGCATGCGCGGAATGGGCACCGGCGCGTGCTCCACCACGTCCTCCCCGGCCAGGTAGCGCCCCATAGCCCGCGCGGCCTGCTTGCCCGCGTAGACAGCTTCGATGACCGTCGCCGGGCCGGTGACCACGTCCCCGCCGGCGAAGAGCCACTCCACGGAGGTGCGGTGGGTCCGGGGATCCACCACCACGCGCTGAAAACGATCCGCCTCCACCCCTTCGACACCCTCGAGGGCGCCCAGGTCCGGAGACTGGCCGATGGCGGTGATGATCAAGTCGGCCTCGAGCAAATGGTCAGACCCCGCCACGGGGACAGGACGCCGACGACCGCTCTCGTCCGCCGGCCCGAGCTCCGTTTGCAGGCACTGCAGACCTCGGACCTTGCCGCCCTCGCTAACGATGGCCTGGGGAGCCTCCAGCACCCGAATCTCCACGCCCTCGGCCACGGCCGCGGCCACCTCCACCGGGTCCGCGGGCATCTCCTCGGTGGATCGACGGTAGACCACGGTAACCTTGCCCCCCAGCCGCAGGGCCGTGCGGGCGCAGTCGATGGCCGCGTTTCCACCTCCGATGACCAACACCCGCCCCGTAAGCTCCTTGATCTCTCCCCGATTGAACTCCGCCAGAAAGTCCAGGGACCCCACCACGGACTCGAGCTCCGTCTCCCCCGCCAGGTTCAGGCGGGACTCCCGGTAGGCCCCCAGGGCCAGGTACACCACGGCGAAACCCTCCTCTCTCAGCTCCGCCATGGTCCTGTCGGATCCCACCCGCACCCCCGTCTTGAACTCCACTCCGAGCTGACGGATGCGATCGATCTCGTACCGGATAACGTCCCGGGGCAGACGGAACTCGGGGATGCCCAGCAACAGCATACCCCCCGGCTCGTCCGCCGCTTCGAAGACGGTCACCATAAGCCCCGCCTGGGCCAGATGGTACGCAGCGGTGAGCCCCGCCGGGCCGCTGCCCACCACGGCCACTTTCTGTTCGGGCTTGCGCGGCTTGATGCGGATGACCTTGGGCGCGCGCGAAAGCTCCCAATCGGTCACGTACCGCTTGAGGTCCTTGATGGCCACCGGGGTGTCCACGTCGGCGCGCTTGCAGACCCCTTCACAGGGGTGCGTGCAGACGTAGCCGCACACCGCCGGCAACGGGTTGTCCGCGCGGATCAGGTCCAGGGACTCCTGGTACTGTCCCGCCGCGATGAGCGCCACATAGCTCGGCACGTCTATGCCCGCCGGGCAGGCGGACTGACAGGGCGCCGGAGACAGGGCCGGACAAGTCAGGCTGGGGCACTGGTGGTGCACCACGTGGGCCTCGTACTCGGAGGCGAAGTACTGGAGCGTGGTCAGCACCGGGTTGGGCGCCGTGGCCCCGAGGCCGCACAGGGAGGAGTCCTTGATGTAGTCGGCCAGCTCGGCCAGGGTGGCGACATCCTCCGATGTGGCCCGCCCCTCGCAAATGGCCACCAGGATCTCGTTCATGCGCTTGGTGCCCTCCCGACAGGGGGTGCACTTCCCGCAGGACTCGTCCTCGGTGAAGGCCAGGAAGTACCGGGCCAGATCCACCATGCAGGAGGCGTCGTCCATGACGATGAGCCCCCCCGATCCCATGATGGATCCCAAGGCACCCAGATCCTCATAGGTGATGGGTGTGTCCAGCTTGTCCGCCGGAATACAGCCGCCGGAGGGGCCGCCCGTCTGCACAGCCTTGAAGGTACCGCCGTCGGGCACTCCCTCTCCGATGTCGAAGATCATCTCCCGAAGAGTGATCCCCAGGGGGATCTCCACCAGCCCGGTGTTTTTCACTTTTCCTACCAGAGAAAACACCGTGGTTCCCGGGCTCTTTTCGGTGCCCATGCCCGCATACCAGGCGCCGCCCCTGACCATGATGGGCGCCACCTGGGACCAGGTCTTGACGTTGTTGATGTTGGTGGGCTTGCCCCACAGGCCGGACTGGGCCGGGAAGGGCGGCCGAGGCATGGGCTCGCCCACGCTGCCCTCGATGGAGGCGATGAGGGCCGTCTCCTCGCCGCAGACGAAGGCGCCGGCTCCCGCCCGCACCTCCAGGGTGAAATCGAAGCCGCTGCCGAGGATATCCGAGCCCAACACGCCGTAGTCCTGGGCCTCGATGATGGCGCGCTGCAGGCGACGCAGGGCGTGGGGATATTCGGCCCGGCAGTAGATGTAGCCCTTGTGGGCGCCCATGGCATAGGCGCCTATGGTCATGCCTTCGATCACCGAGTAGGGGTCCCCCTCCAGGATGTTGCGGTCCATGAAGGCCCCGGGGTCTCCCTCGTCGGCGTTACAGATGATGTACTTCTCGTCCGACTCCTCGCGGGCACAGAACTCCCACTTGGTGCCCGTGGGGAAGCCGGCCCCGCCCCGGCCTCGCAGCCCCGAGGTCTTGACCTCGGCGATGACCTCGGCTGGCGCGAGCTCATGCACGGCCTTGAAAAGGGCCATGAAGCCGCCACGCCCCGCATACTCAGCGAGGGAGTCGGGATCGATGAAACCGCTGTTGCGCAGCGAGATCCGCACCTGGTTCTTAAAGAAAGGCACGTCCTCGTAAAAGGGGATCTTCGACAGACCGTTTCCCCCCTCGGGAAACGTCCGCTCGGTGTCTGTCACCAGGGAGTGGTCCGTCCGCAGGCGACACAGCGCCCCCACCTCGGGACTCCTCCCGGCGACCAGAGCGTCGACGATCTCCGCGGCGTCGTCTACGGTGACATGCTCGTAGATCACGCGCGCGCCACCGGCCACCGACACGTCCACCAGCGGCTCCCGAACACAGAAGCCGATGCAGCCGGTCTGACTCAACTGGGCCTGGTAGCCCGTGCGCTCCAGCTCCACGGCGAAGGCGTCGTACACCTTGCGGGCGCCCGAGGAGATGCCGCAGGTGGCCATGCCCACGCTGATGCGCGTGGCGGTCGGGTAGGTGAGCGACAGGCCTTCGTCTCGCAGGGCCACGAGGTCTTCGCGGGTTTTGATTCGCGTCATCAACACATCTCCGCGCTATGAATAGTCCACGAGCAGTCCGGGGAGCTCGTCGGGGTCGTCCACGTGAAAGACGTCTTCGTCAATGCCCACCACGGGCGCCAGGGCGCAGCAGCCCAGGCATCGCACCATCTCCAGGGAGAAGCGCATGTCATCGGTGGTCTCCCCGGCCTTGATGCCGAGCTTCCGCTCCAGCTGCGTGAGCAGGGTCTTGCCACCCTTGACGAAGCACCCCGTCCCCATGCAGACGCTAATGGTGTGGCGGCCCCGGGGCACCAGGCTAAAGAAGTTGTAGAAAGTGACCACCCGCAGGATCTGCGCCAGGGGGACGTCCACCCGGGCCGAGATGGCACGCAGTACGTCGGGGGGCAGCCAACCGAGCGCCATGTTTGTCTCGATGAGGATCGGCAGCAGGTTGCCCGGCTCGTCGGCGTGACGGGCAATGATCGGCGACACCGCGGCGTCGCGCTCTTCCTCAATCTCCACCGGCGGTCCCGGCAGCTCGAACTGCGGCTGATAGGAGATGGGGCAGTTGGTCTCGCAGTCCCCGCAGCCCGTACACTTGTCCGCGTCCACGTACCGGGCGCGCTTTTTGATCTTTACGTCGAAGTTGCCAACGAAGCCGTTGACCTCCATCACCTCACTGTTGGTCATCAGCTCGATATTGCTGGCCTGGGCCACCGACACCATCTTCGGGGTGCCGATGCAAGCCGCGCAATCCAGCGTGGGAAAGGTCTTGTCGTACTGGATCATGTGCCCACCGATGGTGGGAGAGGTCTCCACGACGTAGGCCTTATTCTCGGCCTTGGCGATGTCCAGAGAGGCCTGCATGCCGGCGATACCGCCCCCGACGATCAGGGTGTTGGTGTTCACCGGGAAGGACGTGGGGAAGAGATCCCGCTGGTTGGGCGCCCGGAGGACCCCCGCCTTCGAAAGGATCTTGGCCTTCTGGGTGGCCACGTCCTCGTCTTCGTGTACCCAGGAGACGTGCTCCCGCACGCACACCATATGGAAGGCGCGGTAGGGGTTGAGCCCCGCCCGCTTGCAGGCGTCCCGGAAGGTGTTCTCGTGCATGCGGGGGGAGCAGGAAGCCACCACCACCCGGGTCAACCCGTGTTCGGCGATGTCTTTCTCGATGAGCTCCTGCCCCGGGTCCGAGCACATGAACAGGTAGTCGCGCGAGACCACTACGTGCGGCAGGGTGGCGATGTACTCGGCCACCTCGACCACACGCACCCGATAGGCGATGTTGATGCCGCAATGGCAAATGTAAAAACCGATGCGTTCAGACATTGGAGGACTCATAAGGGGTTACTCCACCGACTCGGCCAACAGCTCGGCCACGTCTTGGATTTCAATCCTGTCTTCGAGGTCGAGGACCTTCACGGCGTCCTCAAGCATGGAAGTGCAGTAGGGACACGCCGTGGCGATGACCTCCGCGCCCACCTCCAGGGCCTCACGAACGCGCACCACGGCGAAGCGCTCCTCGGTGGGCACGTCCGCCCAGATCCCGCCCCCCCCGCCGCCACAACACAGGGAGTTCTCCCGGTTGCGGCGCAGCTCCACGCGGGTGAGCCCCGGAATGGCGTCGAGCAGGTTCCGCGGGGCATCGTAGATGCCGTTGTGGCGACCAAGATAGCAGGGATCGTGATAGGCGACCTTTTTGGTGACCTCCACCGTGGGAGTGAGCTGACCTGCGTCCAAGGCCCGCTCCAGGACCTCGGTGTAGTGCTCAGCCTTCACCCCGAGATCAACCTCGGCCTCGGCATAGTCCTTGTTGATGACGTTCAAGCAGTGGGGAGAAGCCGTGAGGACCTTGGTCACGCCCTCGGCTCCGAGCAGCTCCGCGTTCTCCTCGGCCAGCTCGTCGAACACATCCTGGGCCCCCACCTTCCGGGCCTGGTCACCGCAGCAGACCTCCGCCTCGGGTCGCACGCCGAAAGAGACACCGCTGACATCAAGCAGTCTGGCCAGAGCCTTCGCCGCTTTCTTGTTGCGCGGATCGTAGGTCTGGCTGCAGCAGGTGAAGTAGAGGTACTCATGGTCGTCGGTGAGCTCGGGCAGCCCCAGCTCCGCGGCCACGGCCACCCGCTCGGACCGGTCTCCCTGCCAGGGATTCCCGTCGCTGTGCAAGCTCGCCAGGGCACCCTTATGGTTCGGAGGCACCGAGCCGGCTGCGTTCATCATGGTCCGGGCTGCCCGCAGGACGTCGATGATCTCAACTCCCCGGGGACAGCGCGCCACACAGGTATTGCAGGTTACGCAGCGCCACAAATCTTCGCCTTCGCATCCCTCGAACCCGAGGGAAATCTGCCGCATGATGACCCTGGGATTGTTCACTCCCACCAGATTCCAAGGACACACCGCGGTGCAGGTACCGCACTGCATACACACATGCAGCGACTCGCCCCCGAATTCGGCCACCAGCTCGGCGATCTCCAGTATGGGTGTTACGACTTGCATCGACCAACTCCTATTGTTCAGTCCGCCAGCCAAAGCATGGTCCGTGCCAGAATCGCGGGACGAAAAGTGCTTACGGTAATACCTGAATATTACAGGACACTTTCAACTGTCTGATTTTGCGCCAGATAAGTAAGGTAAAAGAGTGCCTCCCATATGACGCAAAATGCACCACTGCCGCATGTTCTGGTGCAAAACACACCATGTCACGCTATACTGACCGGCATGAAAACGGGCAAGCTAGACAGCAAGTTCTTCCCGCTGCTGCTTGACGTGATCGATCAATCCATCTTCACGGTGAACCGCGAAGGACACATCACATCTTTCAACCGGGCCGCTGAGAAGCTTACGGGACACCTCGAAGGCGAGGTTATCGGGCGGCGATGCTCCGAGGTCTTCCAGACCACCCTGTGCGACACGGACTGCCCGCTGCTAAAGACGATCCAGGAGGGCCAGCGGGTCATCGATCGTCAGGTACGCATCAAGGCCAAGGATGGCCGCTCCATTCCGGTGTCGGTGTCCACCGCGACCCTCGCCACACACTCCGGCGAGGTCCTGGGTGGGGTGGAGGTCATCAAGGACCTGTCCCACGTACACCATCTCAAGCGGCAGCTCGACGGGCGGTACCGCTTCGCGGACATCATCAGCAAGAACGTCGCCATGCAGCGCATCTTCGAGCTGCTGCCCCTGGTAGCCCAGTCCGACTCCACGGTGTTGATCCTCGGCGCCTCGGGCACTGGCAAGGAGCTGGTGGCCAAGGCCGTGCACCATCAGTCCGACCGGCGGGATCGCCCCTTCGTGGCGCTCAACTGCGCGGCCATGCCCGAGACGCTCATGGAGTCGGAGCTATTCGGCTACGTCAAGGGAGCCTTCACCGACGCCCGGCAAGACAAGCCTGGCCGCATCGCTCAGGCCGACGGGGGCACGCTGTTTCTGGACGAGATCGGCGACCTGTCCATCCACCTGCAGGTGAAGCTGCTGCGGTTCTTACAGGAGCGGTCCTACGAGCCCCTGGGGGCCACCTTCACCACCCGGGCGGACGTGCGCATCCTCTCGGCCACGCACCACGACCTGGAGCGCATGGTGGAGGAGGGCACCTTCCGGCAGGACCTGTACTACCGCATCAACATCATGCAGATCCTTCTGCCGCCCCTATGTGAGCGCGCCGAGGACATCCCGCTGCTGGTGAGTCACTTCATCAAGCGGTTCCGACACACCACGGGCAAGGCCATCGAGTCCATGACCGAGTCCGCCCTGGCCGCGCTCATGCGCCACTCCTTCCCGGGCAACGTGCGGGAGCTGGAGAACATCGTGGAGCGGGCCTTCATCATCTGCCAAGGCCCGGTCATCGGCATGGAGCACCTGCCCCTGGATGTGGCGGACCAGCTCGCACGGGCCACGGCGTTCGGGCAGCCCGCCATGGCGTCATCGCCCACCATGACCCCGCGCGCTCCGAACGGCGCGGGGACCGGGCTCGGCGGTCCGATCCCACTGCACCCACCGGGCAGTCTCTTCGCCCCTCCGAAACGGGACATCCTGAACACGGTGGAGCGCGACACCATCGCCGCCACCCTCAAACACAACCGGGGGAACCGCTCCCGCACCGCCCGGGAGCTGGGCATCCATCGGTCCACCCTGCTCAGGAAGCTCAAGCGATATGGTTTGACATGACAACCAAGGATCACCAGCTCGAACGGCTCTATCCCCTCATCCTGGACTCCATTGATCAGGGCGTCTTCACCGTGGATTCGAACTTCGTGGTGACCTCCTTCAATGCCGCCGCCGAGCGCATCATCGGCATGTCCCGCAAAGAAGCCATCGGTAAGCGGTGCCACCATGTGTTCCGGGCCTCCATTTGCGAGACGGGCTGCGCCCTGCGCCGGACATTGAAGACCGGAGAACCCCTGCGAGACGTACACATCGACGTACTCAACCAGGACATGGAGGCCGTCCCCATCAGCGTGTCCACGGCCGTGCTGCGGGATCACGACGGCGGGCTCTTAGGCGGGGTGGAGCTGTTCCGCGACATCTCCGAGCTGGAGTCCCTGCGACGTGAGCTCTCCGGGCAGCGTGGCTTCGCCGATATCATCGGCAACAGCCCCGCCATGCGGGAGGTATTCCGGCTCCTGCCCGACGTGGCCGCCTCGGACGCCCCGGTGCTCATCGACGGCCCCAGCGGCGCTGGCAAGGAGCTGGTGGCCCGGGCCCTGCACAAGCTCTCCGGAAGGCGGGACCGCCCCTTCGTCAGCGTAAACTGCGGCGCCCTGCCCGACTCCCTGCTGGAGTCCGAGCTCTTCGGCTATGTCCGGGGCGCCTTTACCGACGCTCGCGGAGACAAGCCCGGGCGCTTCGTCATGGCCGACGGCGGCACGTTGCTCCTCGATGAGATCGGCGACGTGAGCCCCGCCTTCCAGGTCAAGCTCCTGCGCGTGCTGCAAGAGGGCGAGGTCGAGCCTCTGGGCGCCACGCAGCCGGTGTCGGTGGACGTACGCGTGGTCTGCGCCACCAACCGAGACCTGACCCAGCTGGTGGCCGACGGCACGTTCCGGGAGGACCTGTACTACCGGCTACGGGTGGTGCCCTTGCGGGTGCCGCCCCTACGGGATCGCACCGGGGACATCCCCCTGCTGGTGGATCACTTCATCGGCGTACTCAACCGACAAACGGGCAAGTCCATTCGTGGCCTCAGCCCCGAGGCCATGGCCGCTGTGACAAACTACGACTTCCCAGGCAACGTGCGGGAGCTCCGAAACCTGCTGGAGCGGGCCTTCGTCCTGTCCCACACCGACCTCATCGACACCAACCACCTCCTCCCAGAGGTCCTGAACCCCAGCGCCCGCCCCGCCGCCTCGAGCATGGGAGCAAGTCGCACCGCGCCCGGCCGGGTAAAACCCTCCGAACGCCGCATCCTCGGCGGCTGCACCCCGAACCTCGCCGATCTCTCCCCAGAGGCCCAACGCCTCGTGGAGACCCTGGACGCCCACGACTGGAACCGCACGGCCACCGCCGAAGCCCTGGGCATCGCCCGCACCACCCTCTGGCGCCGCATGCGCGACTACGGCCTCCTCGAACCAGGCTCCTGAAATCCACCTCCCATCATACCGCTCCCGTCTGTCATTCCGCTCCCGTCTGTCCGTCCGTTCCCGTCTGTC
>JAOZUO010000275.1 GCA_029938605.1 Deltaproteobacteria bacterium
CCCCAAGCCGCTTTGAGCGGCTCACAATTGTAATGCCCCCGGCTTTGCCGGGGGGTATTTACTTTATCCCGGTCTGCCATGAGTTTACAAGCGTTGATGAAATCCCTACGTATGACAATCAGTTGCGCCGTGAATCGGTAGGCGTGATATTGTCTTTGGATAGCCCCAGGTGCTTACGCACGGGTTGTCAGGTGACTCAAAATCGACTCACTCTGCGCGGACAAGATCCAATAACCGAAGGGTTCCGGCGATGAACACAGAGCAGCGCGGATGACCAAACGCAAGCACAGTGGCGAGATGCCAGTCTTTCCACCGGCGGTGACGCGACAGATTGTCGACGGCATGTTCACCGATCGGGAGGTAATGCTGGTGGAGCTGGAGGGGCTCGGGTACGACCGGGAGGATGTGCTTCAGCACGCCTTCAACCTGGGGCTTTCCGTGCAGTTTATCGAGCTGTGTCGCCTGACCGGAGACACTCCCAAGCTCCGGCAGTGCCTGTCCTGTGAGCGCGAGTTCGTCTCCCTGGGGCCCCAGAATCGCATGTGTCGCCGCTGCCGGCGGGACTGATTTATTGGGGGGGGCGGCGGTGGGCCCTGAGGTGCGTATGAAGGTCACCCTGCCCATCGACGAGATTCTGGCCCGTGCCCGGGCTTTAGGCGCTACCCTGGCGGGCGTGGTGGCTGTGCGTGCCGTGATGGACGCGCCATCCATGGTGGGGCTGTCTCCGTTGCGTTTGCCGCGCGGGGCGCGGTCGGTGCTGGTGCTGGGGCTGGCTCATCCGGAGGACGAGCCTGAGCTGGACTGGTGGGGCGGAAAGGGGGGGACGCCAGGGAACCGCATCCTCCAGCGCGTCGCCCGGAAGCTCGAGCCCTGGCTGGCCCAGGACCTTGGGGTGGCCGCCTGGAGCCTGCCCTACCACGTGGAGCGAGGTGGCATCTTCCTCAAGGACGCCGCCGTACTTGCCGGGTTGGGCGCTCTGGGAGCCAACAATCTGGTGATTTCGCCGGAATTTGGGCCGCGCCTGAGATGGAAGGCGATGTTGTTGGACCGGGAGGCTCCGGCGACCGTGGGTGGCAACGGCCCAAAGGATTTTTTCGATCCCTGCGCGGGTTGTGGCCGACCCTGTATGGAGGCGTGTCGCCAGGGGGCGTTCTCCAGTGGACGGTACGAGCGGAGTCGCTGCGAGCGCCAGATGCACCGGGACGAGGAGCGGGCGGCGGCCCAGGGGTCCCATGGGCTCGATGGGCTCGTGAAGTATTGCCGTGCCTGCGAGCTGGCTTGCCCGGTGGGCGGGAGACGGGCTCTTAGACCGTGACATGAGTGTCATGGTTCCTGGGATGCCGGCCCAAGTGACGGTTGTGCTGTTTGGTGGGGGCGACTGTCCTATCTGATTGAAAATCAAGACAAATACTGGATGCGATCAGGTTGGCAGAGCCCTTGCAATCCTCGAACGTCAAACGACATCCGAGGAGGCAGTCATGAAACCGTATATCCACAAGAACTTCACAGCCTGGATCGCCATCGCCAGCATCACCCTGATTGGGATGGGGTGCGGTGCGGGGATGGCCGACTCCAGCGGCGACTACTACAGCAACAGCAACACCACCGGTTGGAACAATATCGGCACCAGCGGTGCGCAGGACATAGGCCAGTTCCGGTCCATTCTGGAAATGGGCGACATCCCGGCTGCCAATACCCTGGACGCCAACGGCTTTTTTTCTGAGCACTACACCCAACTCCCCCCTCCCGACTGCGGCAACGACATCTGCCTGCATGGCATGCTCGCCGTGCATAACGACTGGGTGTATGGCGAGTATCAGGCTGCGCTTCAGGTGGCCATGAGCTCCTCCATCGAGGCCACGAGCCTGGAGCGCAAGCCCCTGGACCTGGTGGTAGTGGTGGATACCTCGGGCTCCATGGTGCAGGACAACGCCCTCTCCTACGTCAAGCAGGGGCTCCACATCCTCATCGATGAGTTAGACCCCGATGATCGTGTGGCCCTGGTGCGGTACGAGGGCTTTGTCGAGGTGCTGGCCACCTTCGCCGAGCCGTCGGATGCCACGACTCTGCACGGATTGGTGGATGGACTCTATGCCGACGGCGCCACCAACTTTTACGACGGCCTGGAGGCCGGACTTCAGATGGCCGCCAACGCCTCGGACCCCGAGCGTCAGACCCGGTTGATCATGCTGTCGGACGGGGAGCCCACCTCGGGCATAACCGACAACGAGTCCATCATCGCCATGGCCGAGGGATACATCTCCGAAGGGGTGGGACTCACGACTATCGGCGTGGGGACCAACTTCAACGTGGAGCTCATGCGGGGTCTGGCTGAGCGCGGTTCAGGCAACTTCTATTTCTTGGAGTCGGCCGAGGCCATCGACGAAGTGTTCACCGAGGAGCTCAACTACTTCGTCACTCCCGTGGCCTACGACCTGCAGATTGAGGTGGTCAACGGCGCCGGCTACATCCTGGGATCCGTGGTGGGGACCCACCTGTGGGAGACCGACGGTTACCGCGGCACGATCAACATCCCGGCGGTGTTTCTGGCCAGTCGCGTCAGCGATGACGATCCCCCGGTGGGGGATGGTGGGCGGCGGGGTGGTGGTAGCGCCATCCTCATCCAGATGATCCCCAACGACGCCTGGCCTGAGCTGGCAGACCCCAACCGCGTGGCGGAGTTGCGCATGACCTACCGTCTGCCCTACTCCGACCTGACCGTGGAGCAGGTGGTCACAGTGAACAACCCCGACGCCCCGGGCGTCGCGCTGGAGCAGCCCTACTATTCCCACCAGGCCATCGAGAAGAACTACGCCATGTACAACCTGTACCTGGGCCTCAAGGACGCCGCGACGCGCGCTGAGTACAGCCACAACGAGGCCCTCTGGGTGCTCGAGCAACTCGAGGCCCGCGCCTCCGCCTGGAACCTCGAGGTGTCTGACGAGGACATCGAGGCCGACCTGCTGTTGGTGGATCAGTTCATGGAGAACCTCATCGCTCGAGGCGCCTGGGCGGTGAACCCCGTTGACCCTAACGACCCGAGCAATGACGCCTGCGAGGCGGGCATCGAAGAGGCGTGTTACGAGGATCCCTGCGCCTATGGCGGCTGCGAGGGCCAAGACATCTCCTACGGTTTCTTCGGCTGCTCCACCGCCCGCGCCGCCGACTCCGCCCCGGTTGGATTGGCCCTCGCCCTCCTCGCTCTCCTCGCCCTCCTGGGCCTCTGGCGTCGTCGTCGCCAATAAAAGCCCTTTGGACCAGCTCCCCGCCTACCTGGCCGGGGCTTGACCCGGCTTATCGCTCCGGACACCCTCCTTCTGCCGGGCCTTGTGCATCATCGCTTTCAACTTCCTCATGTACTGCCCAGCCAGGTCGCGCATCTCCGATGTGAGCGGTTTGAGCTGCTCTCCGAGCGCCTTTTGCGCCTCGACGATGTACTTCTTGGCTCCCTCTATTTTCATGACGCGCTTTTGAATCTTCACCAATTTGGAGCCGAACTCGGCGTTCGCCTTGTTCATGGCGGTGTATTTTGCCACGTAGTTCCTGAGCCTCTTCGGGGACAGGGTCACGGCTTTTTTCAGAGAGGCGATGGTGAGCTTGAGGATGTCGACGTTGAGCTTGACGTACTCGGGCCTCATCTTCTTGAGGTCATCGAGGGTCTTGATGCCCTCCATGATTTTCGCGAGCGCCTTGTTTTTGGAGAGGATCCTGGCGAACTCGGCTGTGTCGGTGGCTGTTTCCGAGGCTGTATCTGTTTTGGGAGCGGGGTCCCCTGGGCCCATATCTGCCATGGGAGCGGGCTCCATTGAGCCCTTGTCACTCTCGTCGGCCTTCTTTGGGGACTGACAACCCGCAAGGACAACCACCGTCACCGCGATCAGGATTGGTACTGGCTTCATGGCTCCTACCTCTCGTAAATAGATAGGCATACTATCTGGTGGAACGGGAGGAGGGTCAAGGGCTCTGGTGCCATCGCCATGCGGCCAGACCGTTGCCCTTGACGCGTGCGCGGCCAAAGCGGTACCAAGAGCGTCGTGTGCACCGGGGTGAATTTGCGGTCACACTAGAGGGTCAAACCCGAAGTGTCCTGTAAGGTTTTTCGCCCCCAGGGCGTTGGATTGGTTGACGGTAACGCACCGGAGAGATTCATGATTGTGTCCAAGTCTGAGATACTGAGGTTCCGGATGAGTACGCTGCTGGGTGGTCCTTTTATCGTAGGCCTGGTGGTTGCGGTTGTTTTTCCTACGCCGGCTCTGGCGCGCAAGTGCACAAAGAAGTCCGAGATCAAGATCAAGCGGCTCAACCGAGACGCCGTGGACGAGCTGGATCGCTGGCGACTTGCTCAGGCGCGCCGAAAGCTCTCTGACGCGCTGCTGGTGGCTCGGGCCCGGGGGTGTCTTCGGTCCGAGGCCTTGGCAAAGAGCTACACCGTTCTGGGAGTGGTGGAGGCCCGGAGTCGGAAGTGGGGTGCCATGCGGGCGGCCTGGAACAAGGCGCTGTGCATCGCCGGCTGGGTGATGGTGCCCAAGCGGTTACTGAGCCCCAAGGTGGCGCGGCTGTTCCGGCGTGCCAAGGCGAGCAAGAAGTGTAAAACCCCCGCTCCTCGAAAGCCGCCGCGTGTGGTCCCGGCGCGGCCGGGGAGCCGTCCTGGTGTGCGGCCGGTGGCCCCGCCTAGGCCCGAGCCCCGGCGACCGGCCGGTCCGCCCAAGCGGTTCGAGCACGTCAATCCGGGCAAGCATCGGCTCGGTCAGCACCTGACGCTCCAGGTACGGGTAGCGGACAAGCTCAAGGCCAAGCGCATCCGGATCTTCTACAGGACCAAGAAGAAGGGCAAGCTCAAGTCGTCTGATTTCCGCAAGGGCGGGGGGGACAAGTGGACCTGGTACTGGCGCCTGAACGGTGTGCACCTGTACGTCCGCGCCTTCCGCTATTTCATCGTGGTCTACACCGACGGCAACCGCCCCGTGGCTGCATCGGGCAACGCCCTCCAGCTTCACCAGATCAAAATGGTCAGGTAGTTCCCCGGCTCCGGGTCCGGTTACGGCTCCGGCTTCCAGAGGTAGACTGGTCCGAGGCAGTAGGGGCGGAAGCCCAGGCGGCGGTACATGGGGGCGCCCATCTTGGAGGCCCAGAGCGTACCGATGCGGTAGCCCGCGTCCCGGGCGAGGGTGAGTGGGTGGGCGCTGACGATGCGGCCGAGGCCGCGACCACGCAGCTCTGAGACGGTGCCCACGTTGGCGATGGATGCCACGCCGGCACCGAGAAAGAGCGAGGCGGTGGCCACCGGGGCGCCGTCCAGGCGAGCGAGGAAATGGCGCCAGGGAGTGTCGGGCCCGTAGCCCGCGGCTTCGTAGCAGCGCTGCCAGGCAGTGAGGGCTTGGCGCCCGAACTCGAAGACCAGCCCCAGCAGAAAGCACCAGCGGCGGAATTGGTCGCCCTCGGTGATCTCCTCTATGGTCAACCCCGCGGGGTAGGTGGGCGGTGGCTCCAGACGCTTCAGATCCACGGCCATTCCGATCAACTCGTCGATCTTCGCGAAGCCCGCGAGCTCCAACCGCGTCTCAATGTCCGCTGGCGTGGGGGCTGGCCCCAGCCACCAGGAAAGGGGCACGCCGCGGCGCCTTGCCCGGGCTAGTGAGGCCTCAATGGCAGCATCCACGGTGTCTGTGGTCAGGCGTGGACGCAGTACACAGTTAAATAGAGACACGGGGATGTTGGTGAGTGTACCGAGCAGCTCCGGATCCTCGTGGAGCTCCAGCTCGGACCACGCAGACCAAGTCCGGACGGACTCGATGGCGCTGTCCTCCAGGGCGGTGACGATGGCGTCGGGGGACAGGTCTCGTTGAATGCGATCGTTGGGCATCAAGGCTCCAGGAGATTACTAGCGTGCATCATGTCAGCTTCTGCAGCCCAATCAACAAGCGCTCCGATGCCTTGTGGATGTTCTCGATGTATTTTTGCTGGGTGTCGGTGAGGTTGTCCGAGGGCATGAGCTCGAGATATCCCAAGAGGATCTGGAGCGGGTTCCGCAGCCGGTCGGCGACCTCGAGCACATAGGACTCGTGCTCTCGCATTTGCTCGATGACCCGATCCTTGGCTTCCAGGGTGGCTTGCTCGAGTTGGAGCCGTGCGCTGACGTCCCGGAAGCTGCCGATGAGGTACTGGCGGTTGGCGATCCGAACGGGCGCGGAGGCGATGTCGGCATGGAAGACGCTGCCGTCCTTGCGCACGACGGGCAGATCCACGGCCACGCCGCTGGCATTTTTGAGCTGGGCATCGAACTGCTTCATCACGAAGGGGAGGTCCTCGGCCGGGTGGATGTCACCCACACTGAGCTCGCGGAGCTCGGCGGACGTGTATCCGAGCATCTCGCGGATGGTCTGGTTGCCCATGAGGAACTTCTTGTGATCAGCGTCAGCGAGCAGGATCCCATCCATGGAGCCGTCGAAGATGGCCCGGAACCGCTCCTCGCTCTCCCGGAGGGCTTGTTCGGCTCGCTTTGCGGCGGAGATGTCCTTGGCGATGTGTATGGTTCGCTCGAGATTTCCCTCCTCGCTGAAGATCGGTGCCACGGTCACCAGGTAGGTGCCGCCCATGGTCTGCATCTCCATCTCGAGGGTCACGGACATCTGGAGCTTGGCCAGGGCCACATGGGGGCAGCCGTCAGGGGCGTGATCCGTGCAGTGGAATACCTCGAAACACCGAAGACCGATGAGGCCGCCAGGCTCTACTCTAGCCGCCTTGTCGGCAGCCGGATTGGCGTGCAAGATCTTCTGTTCGTTGTCCAGGATCAGCGTCGGATCGCTGATGGCCCTGAAAACGAGCTCCCACTCATCCATTGCCCAATATCCTCCGCACGATGGAGAGGAGCTCCTCGGTTTCGAAGGGCTTGACCAGGTAGCCA